>CAJJCU010000025.1 GCA_905182775.1 uncultured Flavobacteriales bacterium | reverse complement strand
ACCCAACTTTAACGAGTACTACAGATCTCACTATTTGTGACAACCAGCTACCTTTTGTGTGGAACGGTCTTACGTTCGCAGGAGCAGAAACTCAGACAGCAACCTTGACAAGTTTGGTAACGGGCTGTGATTCCTTGGCGACATTGAACCTTAATGTAGATCTAGTCTTGACAAGTATTACTGATATTACGGTGTGTGATACAGAACTACCATATAACTGGAATGGACTCACATTCAATGGAACAGAAGTTCAGGAAGCGACGCTAACGAGTTTGGTAACAGGTTGTGATTCCTTGGCTATTTTGAATCTTACTGTAGATCCGATATTGTCAAGTGCGATTGATATAGCAATTTGTGATAATGAATTACCGTACTTATGGAACGGTCTAACGTTCTCGGCTGCAGGAAGTCAGACGACAACCTTGAGTAGTTTGGTTACGGGTTGTGATTCATTGGTTACACTAAATCTTACTGTAAATCCAACGCCTGATTTATTTTATGTATTGAGTTCTACAGCAATTTGCTCTGGTGATCTTACAGGAATACAATTGAATAGCTCATTCGCAGGAACAATATACTCATGGGATTACTCTCAATTATTAGTAAATGGAGCCTCTGCAGGGAATGGGAGTCAAATTAATCAAGTCATAACAACGACTTCATCAAACCCAGGAACCGTTACTTATATTATTACTCCTATTCTCAATTTCTGTATTGGAACACCGGTTGTTGTTCCGATTATATTGAACCCTATTCCAACGGTTACAGTTACACCAGAGACACAAACAATTTTTGCTGGTCAAGATGCAATACTGAATGCAACTGGTTTACCAATAGGTGGGACCTATAATTGGAGCCCTGAAGGTCAAAATACAGCAACAATAACAGTAAGCCCATTGGTAACAACCACGTATGATGTTACCTACACATTAAACGGTTGTTCCGAGGATAGTTCAGGTATTGTAATAGTTGAATCAGCTCCAATAGTTTCTGTCAATTCAGGTACTATTTGTACAGGTGACAGTGTTTTGCTTATTGCTACGCCTTCGGTTCCTGGGGGGACTTATCTTTGGTCTAATAATGAAACAAGTTCTTCAATATGGGTAGGGCCAATGAGCAACATGATTTATACTGTAGAATATACCATTAACGGGTTTACAACACAACTCGCGGTTTCGACAGTGACTGTCAATCAAACGCCTATAGTCAATGTTAATAGTGAAACTATTTGTGATGGGCAAACAGCAGTAATTTCAGCAAACACTTCTCTTGGTGGCGGAAGTTATTTATGGACTCCAGGAGGAGAAACCACTTCGTTTATTAATGTGTCTCCGAGTGCATCAATAGATTATACCGTTCAATATACTTTAAATGGCTGTATTGCTGACGCGAATTCTTTTGTTACAGTTAATCCCGTTCCTGAAATATCTATTAATAATGAAACTATTTGTCTTGGTGAAGCAGTCGTTTTAAATGCAAGTTCAAATTTACTGGGAGGAACTTATCTCTGGGGTAATAGCAGTACCGAAGAGTCTATTACTGTTGCGCCAACTTCGACAACGACCTATTCTGTTTTGTATACGCTATTTGGATGTCAAGCAACCACAACTACAACAGTAAGTGTAAATCCAATACCTGTAATAAGTGTAACTAATGATGTGATTTGTGAAGGAGAGGAGGGTGTATTGGTCGCGTCCTCTAATGATGCCGGGGGGTCTTATTTATGGAGTGGAAATATAAGTGGGAGTTCATTGACGGATTCACCACAAGTAACATCAGAATATACAGTCGTTTACACATTAAACTCTTGTGAAAGCGAACCGGTTACAGGGAGTATTGTTGTGAATGAAATCCCCGTTGTTTCATTATTAGATACTGTTATCTGTTTTGGGGAAGACATTATTCTATCTTCGGACGTGTCTATTCCAGGCGGTCAATACTTGTGGTCTCCAAATGGTGAGTCATCAGCAGTTATTCAAGTGAGTCCTATACAAACAACAAGTTATTCTCTTGAGTACACGTCATCGGGTTGCTCAGCAACAGCTACCGCTATAGTTAACGTTGAAGTGCCGACGCCGATAGGTATAGAGGTCTCTGATACCTTAGGTTGTTTGCCTTTGACAGTGACCTTTAATAATCCTTTTGCTAGTGAGAATTCCAATTGTATTTGGAGTTTTGGTAGTGGCCTAGCAACAGGGGGGTGCAATGCAACTTATACGTTTAATCAACCAGGTTGTGTTGATGTTACCTTATTGTCTTCTGAGCAAGCTTGTACAACAGAAATAACTGAGATGAACTTGATTTGTGTTGAAGGCCCACCTAATGCTTCATTCTATGCTAGTCCATCTATAATTACGGATCCAAGTCAATGGATTCAATTTTCAAATAATAGTTCTGGAGCAGTCGATTACTCTTGGGAGTTTGGAGATGGTGCAACATCTGATCTAGATAATCCTCAACATTTGTATTCGGAAATTGTCGATGGGTTTATTATTAGCCTTATCGCTACTTCTGAATTAGGATGTGTGGACACGACCCAGGTATCAATTTTGTACCAGGAGGAGCCAATCGTTTATATTCCAAATACTTTCACGCCTGATGGAGATCAGTATAATCATGTATTTCTTCCGGTATTCACTTCAGGATACGATCCTTATAATTATGAATTACTTATTTTTAATCGTTGGGGAGAAATTGTATACGAGTCTCACGATGTAAATATTGGTTGGGATGGTACATATGGAGTAAATGGAAAGAAAGCACAGGATGGCGCTTATACCTATAAGATAATTTATAAAGTATTAAAAACGGATGAGAGAAGGCTATTGGTAGGGCACATTAATTTGATCCGTTAATCTAAAAAACGCTTTTAATACAAAATAATCGATGGGTCGTTTGCTTGTAGTTTTTATTCCAAATACCATCAGTATTTAGTTCATCTACTCTTATAAACCCTGATGCATGTATGATTTGATTCTTTGGGCCGATGATCCCTACATGTGTTATTTTACCTTTTGAATTTTGAAAAAAAGCGAGATCTCCAACTTTCTTACTGCTATAATCTATGGATAAACCGACCAAAGCTTGAAGAGAGGAGTCTCTAGGGAGTTCTACTCCATAAAGCCTCATGATAATCTGTGTAAACCCAGAACAATCGATTCCTGAAGGTGTTTTCCCACCCCATAAATAAGGGGTGTTTAGATAGGTTAGGGCTGTGTCCCAAATCGATGATTTAAGAGTATTTTTTTTCTCAATATGGTACTTTTTCTTACCGATTGAAAAATCTTTTTCTGGACCAATAAAACTGCCTCTAGGTATTCTGTGTGTCCCATTTTCATCATTCAAATTTTCGGATAGACTATTTAGATAGATATGCTCATCTTTCCATTTTATGAATTCAGTTTGTGTTAATGGGAGTAGTTGTTTAGGATCAATATACCCGATATAACCATCTGCATCACTTTTAATTTGAGCCCAATTACTTTGGATACTTATGATTTTAATGGGTTCACCAAACAACAACTGCGACACTATTTCGCTTTCGTCATTAGCTTCTTTACGAAGCGGTGCGCTTGCGATATGACAAAAAGCAAAGGAATCTAAAAGAGTAATCAAAAGCGACTTTATTTAGTTAATTAAAATTAAAAATTGAATGACTAATATTCACTAATTTCGCACCAAGATATGAACAAATTAATATTAGTAACAAACGACGACAGTATTCACTCAAAAGGGATCAAAGAATTGATTGAAGTTGCTCAATTGTTTGGGGATGTTGTTGTAGTTGCTCCTGATAAGCCTCAATCTGGAATGGGGCATGCGATTACGATTTCAGAACCTTTGCGACTATTCCCATTTAAGGGGTTTAATAATGCAGAAGCTTTTAGTTGTTCTGGCACGCCTGTAGATTGTGTTAAGCTTGCAGTTTTTGAAGTTTTAAAGCGCAAACCTGACCTCTTACTTTCTGGTGTGAATCACGGTGAAAATTCTTCTACGAATGTTTTGTATTCTGGTACAATGTCTGCTGCCATCGAAGGTGCAATGGAAGGAATTCCATCAATAGGTTTTTCTTTAGCAGATTTTAATGCAGATGCAGATTTTTCTGCGACAAAAAAAATAGCTGAAAACATTATACCTAGCGTCCTTAAAAATGGCTTGCCCACAAATACTACATTAAATGTAAATGTACCCAAGCTTACTTTTAATGATCTTAAAGGAATAAAAGTATGCTCTCAAGCCCATGCTTATTGGGAAGATAAATTTGACTCTAGAAAAGATCAGTTCGGTCGGCCTTATTATTGGCTTACCGGTGAGTTTTCTGATATTGACCAAAGAAAGGATACCGATCTGTTTTATTTGAAACAGGGTTATGCGACAATCGTGCCTACTCATTTTGACTTGACGAATTATACTGCTATTGACGCTTTAAAACATCTTAATCATGAAGGAGAATTTTAATAAAGAGCTGTTGTTTGGAACCCTCATCGGTATCCTAACACCTATTTTGTTCCTCCCTATTTTAATCTATTTCCTGTCGTTGTCAAAGGGCTTGAATTTTGAGGTAATATGGAGTCAGATATCGAGTCATAATATGAATACGAGCAAGTATCTTTCCTTGGCTATGATCGTTAATTTACTTTGGTTTTATTTCTTCCTAAATAGAGAGAAATACCATTACACGCGTGGTATTATTCTTGGGATGCTTTGTTTCGGTCCTTATATGATTTATATTTATTTTATTCAGTAAATGAAAAAAGTATTCATTCTTGTTGGGGAGGCCTCTGGTGATTTGCACGCTTCTAATTTGATTCGGGAAATCAATGGAAGAGCCCCTTCGATTGAGTGGCAAGGATGGGGTGGTGACCTGATGCATAAGGAAGGTGTACAACTTAAAAACCATATTAGAAATCTTTCTTTTATGGGCTTCTTGGAGGTCTTAATGAACATTAGAACCATCTTAAGGAACTTTAAGAAATGCAAGAACCAGATTCTAGATTTCAATCCGGATGTTCTTTTATTGGTTGATTACCCCGGTTTTAATCTAAGGATGGCTAAATGGGCTAAGGAACAAGGAATTTCTGTTACTTATTATATCTCACCTCAAATATGGGCATGGAAGGCTTCTAGAATAAAAATCATCAAGGATACGGTTGATAAAATGTACTGTATTTTACCTTTCGAAAAGTTATACTATGATAAGGAAGGTTTTGAGGTTTCCTATTTCGGACATCCATTAATAGATGCGAAACAAAATTATGAGCGTCAGGTTAAAGAAAAACCTTCGAGTGATCAAAGAAGGGTTATCGCTATTTTGCCTGGTAGTAGGGAGCAGGAGGTCAAGCGGAAACTAAGTATCATGTTACGCGCCGTAAGAAAGTTTAAAGACTTTACTCCTGTCGTTGCGTGTGCGCCGAATCTTCCTTCTTCCTTTTATGAAGTCTATCGTTCAAAATTCCCGTCGGTTGAATTTGTCTATGGGAAAACCTATGATTTACTTTCCATAGCAGAATTTGCTGTTGTCACCTCAGGTACAGCAACTCTTGAAACAGCAATTTTCAAAGTGCCTCAAGTGATTTGCTATAAAAGCTCATATATTTCTTATTGGATTGCGCGTATGCTAGTTAACATCAAGTACATCTCTTTGGTTAATTTAATAATGGACAAGGAGATTGTTGTTGAACTCATTCAAGAAAATGTATCAAAAACAAGGATACAAGATGAAATAAATAAGCTCATTTCTGACCAAGAATACAAGCAAGTAATGCTCAATAGCTACGATAAGATGCTCGATTTATTGGGTAGTGAGGGGTGTAGTAAAAAAATTGCACAAGATTTGATACATCATTATAAGAAATGATTTATTTAAGGCTTTTATTTTTGGTTTTCTTTTTTGGCGCATATTCTTTGAATGCCCAAAATTTGCGTGTAAATGTTTTTTCTCAAACTAAAATTGGGTCATTAAAAGTTGATGCCCTTAATGGAAGCTATCAACTTCACTCTAGAAATGGCTACATAGCTGATTTTACAGAGGGGCAATCATTAAGCATATATCTAAACTCCTCCGGTAAAATTCATTTAAGTCGAAATGGTGAGTTCCTTGGGCTATATGATACATTGTTAATGTTACAGTCTAGTCATTTGGATTATTTGAATTTCAAACCAAGATCTAAGAGTAGTTTAAAGTTAAAAGCAAGACAATACGAAGGCGATTTTGAAATTAGCTCAATTCGGAATTCAATTGCGATTGTGAATATCATTTTCACAGAATCATATTTGAAAGGGGTTCTAGCCTCCGAGGCCGGGATTCGTTGTGCCAAAGAATACTATAAGGTACAGGCCATAATTAGTAGGACATTTGCTGGGAATAATAAGTTCAAGCATAGTGAAGAAGGTTTCAACCTTTGCGATGCAGTACATTGTCAAGCCTATTTCGGGCGTTATCAAGGTGAATCATTAGACTTAACTTCTGGTATTAAAGAGACATATGGTCAGGTTCTTGTGGATTCGAATCAGAACTCTTTCCCCACCTTTTTCTCAGCGAATTGCGGTGGTCAGTCAGCTGAAACGGATCAGGTTTGGAACCATTTACTTCCTAATTATTTGTCGCATAATGATACCTTTTGTATTCATACTAGGCAGGCAAATTGGGAGAAATACATCCCCAAAAAAGAGCTTTTGAATTTTATATCAAAGAATTATTTCTTTGATGTTTCTAAGAAAAAATACAGGGATTTAGTCTTTAATTTTACCCAGGAAGGTAGGAAGACTTTTTTCATACATCCGTCTTACGGGATTCCGCTTCGTGATTTAAGAAGTGCCTTTAAGCTTCGGTCTACCTACTTTAGTTGTGAGCCGGTAGGGGACAAGGTTTTGCTGCGTGGTAGGGGGTTTGGTCACGGAATAGGCTTGTGTCAAGAAGGGGCAATGGAGATGGTAAGGCTTGGGTTTGATTATAAAGCCATATTGGCTTTTTATTTCCGAGGATCTAAGCTGTCGTTAATTGGAACGCAAATCAATCATTGGTAATTACGAAAATATCTTCGTCTTGACGTTTAAAGAATTTTTTCTCTCTGGCATAGGCTTCTAGATTATCTAGCTTGTTTATTTTTTTTAATTCAGATTTTGTCATTTCTAAATTGACTTTCATTTCTTCATTCTGAATTTTAAGCTCTTTTAGAGTTTTCTTTTGATTGAAAATATAGAAAATATCGTTGTCATCTATGAAGATTAGATAAACAAAGAATATACTGAAAGTAATAATGAATTTATTCTTTAAGAATGGAATGAGTTTTTTCACATTCAAATATAGAAAATGGATACACTCCTTTGAAGAAAGGAGTTAAAGCTTATCAAAGTAGAAATGTTGATTATTCTTCTTTACAATTATTGTATCTGGTTTTCATAAACCCAAGATAGCCTCGGTCGTACTCAAAGACCTCTTTCAGGCTCGTAAGAATTTCGCATGCCTGCGTATTGGATTGTCTGAGTTGGGTAAGGGTTACCGCACTCAGCATAGCGCCATACTTTAAAGCTTTAATGTCCGTTTCGGTCATGTTATCAAAGTCATCTTCCGTTAATTTTTTTAAGGTGTTGATTGTGGACTTCCAAATCTCATTTGCAGTTCTTGTGTCTTTTAAAGCGACTCTGATGGGTGCTTCTAATAATTTAATAGCGATTGGTTGTGTACTAATAGCAGCATAAATTTCACATCCTTCCATCAGAAGGTCAAGTAATTCCGTTTTTTTCTCTTTATCAGCTCCGCTATAAATACTGTAGAAACCATCATCTTCCTCTAAGTTGTAAAATAGGTAATTATCAAAGAAATCGTTTTGGAATTTATTTAACCACATTTTATGAATTTTCTCATTGAAAACACCATTAATGTCTTTTTCTATGGCCATGGAAATGGAATTGATCGTTTCTTCCCAAGGGTCAGTTACAATAGGGTCAGGAAGCTCATTCCGATAAATCCCATAATAACCCTTTGCTAAAAATATACTTGGTGTTGGGTCATCGAGGTAATCTGTTTTAACAAGGTAGTCTGAAGCTTTCTTAACGAGTTTCAAGAAATTACTATCTGCATGAATTTGTGTAAGCTCATCAAGGTTTTTTGTCGCAGTTACAATGTATTCCTTTTCATATGCAACCTCATCTTCTTCAATTTCGGTTTCTCCACTTTTAAGAACAACATCATAAGTGTAGCTGACAGCAAGCTCTAAAGAATAGTTACCAACTTTTAAAAATTCAATTTCTATATCCTCAGAATTTGAATTGCCTTCAATGTATTTCCAGTCTTTACCTTCGTTTCCTGAAAAAAGCCATGTGGTAATAGCTCTTTTTGAACCGTTGTTTTGAAATACCGAGTTGAACTTTACAGAAGCTATTGGATTGATTTCAGAATCTAAGAACACCAAACTTTTAGAATATTTCACATCTACTGTTGGAGTTGGAGCTTGCGCAATTGTTTCAAAAATTGAAAATTGAACAATTAAAAGGAGTATAAAGGAAATGTTTTTCATAGTGAGTTTAGGCTTTTCAAATATTATGCCGAAAATACAAGTTTATTCGTGACTTTGTATTAAGAGTTTTAAAATTTCTTGAGCTGCGTTTGATATTTTAGTGCCAGGACCATAGATGCCAAAA
Organism: uncultured Flavobacteriales bacterium; assembly: GCA_905182775.1. Taxonomy (GTDB): domain Bacteria; phylum Bacteroidota; class Bacteroidia; order Flavobacteriales_D; family Crocinitomicaceae; genus UBA952. Next base: position 8,752 of record CAJJCU010000025.1, on the reverse strand, counting down.
ACGCCACATTCATTTAAAAACGCATAATCTTTTTGAGGAATAACTCCTCCGACAATAACCATTATATCTTTTCTATTCAAAGATTCAAGGGCTTTAATAACCTCAGGAACAAGAGTTTTATGCCCTGCTGCTAGGGAAGAAATCCCGAGAATATGGACATCGTTTTCAATTGCCTGCTTCGCTGCTTCGTTTGGCGTTTGAAATAAAGGACCAATATCGACATCGAATCCAATATCAGCAAAGGAACTCGCAATTATTTTTGCGCCGCGGTCATGACCATCTTGTCCCATTTTAGCAATCATGATTCTTGGTCTTCTACCTTCTAGTTTAAGGAATGTATCCACCAATTCTTTGGCTTGTTTAAAGTCTTTATCCATAGCAACTTCTTTTGAGTATACACCACTTATAGATTGTATTCTAGCCTTATACCTATTAAAAACGGTTTCAAGTGCATCTGAAATCTCTCCAAGTGTGCAGCGTGCTTCGGCGCACCTAATTGAAATCTCCAAAAGATTGCCTTTGCCATCTCTAGCGGAATTTTCAAGCTCTTTTAGACAGCTCTTAACATGGTCGTTATTTCTTTTTTGTTTGATGTTTTTTAGTTTCTCTATTTGTGAGATTCGGACCTTGTCATTATCTACATCAAGAATATCAATTTCCTCATCTCCTTCATAAGGAAAAAGATTTAAGCCAATGATTTGATCTCTACCAGAGTCAATTCTTGCTTGCTTCTTCGCAGCTGCTTCTTCAATTCTAAGCTTAGGGACTCCAGTTTCTATGGCTTTTGCCATCCCTCCGAGTTCTTCTACCTCTGAGATGAGGGATGAGGCTTCGTCCATCAGGTCACCTGTTAGTTTTTCTATGAAATAGCTATTGTGATAGGGGTCAATGAAAGAGGTGATTCCGATTTCTTTCTGAAGGTATAACTGAGTGTTTCTAGCAATACGCGCTGAGAAATCAGTGGGCAAAGCAATCGCTTCATCTAGTGCGTTTGTGTGCAAAGACTGTGTTCCTCCTAGCACTGCTGAGAGGGCCTCTACACATGTCCGGCATATATTGTTGTAGGGGTCTTGTTCTGTTAGTGACCATCCTGAAGTTTGACAATGCGTTCTAAGGGACATTGACTTTGGGTTTGAGGGTTCAAACTCTTTAATCAACGAGGCCCATAGAAGTCTTCCTGCTCTTAGTTTCGCGATTTCCATATGGTAATTCATACCGATCGCCCAAAAGAAGCTTAACCTTGGTGCAAAGTCATCTATTTTAAGCCCTGCTTTAATTCCCGTTCTGACATATTCTAGTCCGTCGGCAATCGTGTAAGCCAATTCAATTGCTGCCGTTGCTCCAGCTTCGTGCATGTGGTAACCAGAAATGGAAATGGAATTGTATTTTGGCATTTTGGCGGCCGTGAACTTAAAGATATCTGAGATGATACGCATTGAAGGTTCTGGAGGATATATATAAGTATTCCGAACCATAAATTCTTTTAGAATATCATTTTGTATAGTACCTGATAACTCCTTTTCTAAAACACCTTGCTCTTTAGCTGCTGCAATATAAAATGCCATGATTGGAAGTACTGCACCGTTCATTGTCATTGACACGGACATTTGATCTAAAGGAATCTCATTGAAGAGGGTTTTCATGTCCTCAATTGTGTCTATAGCGACACCTGCCTTTCCCACGTCTCCTTTTACTCTTTCATGATCTGAATCATATCCTCTATGAGTGGCAAGGTCAAATGCAACTGAGAGCCCTTTTTGACCGGCTTTTAAATTCCGTCTGTAAAAGGCATTTGAGTCCTCTGCCGTAGAAAACCCCGCATATTGTCTTATCGTCCAGGGTCTACTCGTGTACATAGAGCTATATGGGCCACCAAGGTATGGAGGCTGTCCAGATACAAATTGACAATGCTTGAGGGTACTAATGTCCTCTTGAAAGTATTGGGTTTTAAAACGGATTTTTTCTGCAGTTTCAAAGTAGCTTGTTTCTTTTTTGGAATGCACTCTTCTATTAAAGTCACTTGCCGTCAGTTTTTGGTATGGGTGTGTTTTAGGCATGTTAACGATTTTCAAAAATTAAATAATCAAAACCTAGATAATCAGGGATTCCAATCCAACTCAATTTATTGGCCACCTCGGAAGGATACAAGTTGATGCCTAAAAGCTGTTTTTCACCTGTGTCAAATGCAATTGTCTTTAGCTCTCTAGCTACAGAAATGTTAGTTGTTAATTTTTCCTTTATGAAATCTATATGTTTGCAATCCATCCAGTGTAAAAAATCATCCCAACTTTTTGAAATTAATTTACCCGTGAGCTGCTCAATGATAAAGGATCCTCTTAAAGGGTCATTTACTTTAGAAAGGTAAGATTCTTCTTTTAAGATGTGAGAGATATTAAGTGCCATACGCTGGTAAAGCCAATTGTCTTGATCGTCAGACAAAGAATGAGAAGAATGAATTAAAACGGAGTTAACCCCGCCACTAATTGCTGATAATGCCTCAGTTGTTTGTCTTAAAATATTGATATCGGGATCTTTGAGTGATTTGTTTGACCAGCCTATCCGAGCAAGTATAGTACACGCGGAGGTCTCTCTATTGTTTTTATTAAGCAGGTGTCTCCATAACCATTTTAGAGCTCTTATTTTTGAGATTTCCAAAAAAAAGTCTGAGCCGATACCTAGCTCAAATCGAATTCGGGTTTCGTCTTTAATAGAGTGTAAGATTGATTCACCAAAATAAAGCAGAAGCGAAAGCTGATCACTTGCTTTGGCTCCAACCTGTTCAATGTTAAATCCATTTATAGAGATGGATACATTTGACTCTAGAATTTTATCTAATCCTATAGGATTTATAGGATCAATGGCTACACTAAAGTTTTTCTCTGAACTTCCTGGTAAATAATCGAAGAAACTATTCAATTGATCATGATTGCTAAAAGCAAGAACAATATGAATGTACTCTAAATGAATTTCATTAAAAATAAGCGACCAGTTTGGACTTAGCGACTGTATGTTTAAATACAATTCATTTGCACCATGGGCAAGGCATTTAAGTATAAACTCATTCGTCTTAGATGCGTTTGTTACATTGTAGTAGGTTCCCACACTCCAATCATTGATACTGTCATTACAATCACTATCGAAATTTGAAGTATTTGTTTTTTCTGTTGTGTCTATTTCTATTCCTTCAACTGCGTTGTGGTAAAGGTGTTTTTTATTGGAGCCAGTTTCGGCAATTATTTTAGATCTCCATTCATTAAGATCCGGTGCTTTAAAATTCTCTAGGTTCAACTTCATATAAACTTGCTTTTTCAAAGATAGAATAAATGATTTTATTCATTCCACTCTATCGCCTTGAATTCTGATTCAAAATGAAAATCACATTATATTGGTCTACTTTTTTGTAATTTTCAAGTAATTAGGGTTTTACATGATCTTTTCTATGGGTATTAATTATTTCTTGACGGCTTTAGTTATTGTTTTTTCAATGCTTAATCAAAGTAATACCCACGCTCAGGGCTTTGCTTTCTCGGGAAGTAGGTCTCAGGCTTTGGCAAATGCGAGTGTTTGTTTGAAGGATGTCTTTTCATACCATAATAACCCTGCTAAATCCTCAGAAATAAAGTCTTTTACATTTGGGTTGGCCTATGAGAATCGTTTTTTATTAAAAGAGCTCCAGCATCAAAGTTATGCTTTTGCTATCCCAATCGCTAATGGCGTTTTTACGATAGGTGGCAATTCATTTGGTTATCAAGACTTCAGAACCTTTAAAAATGGTCTTGGTTATGCTATGAAGTTAAGCAATGAGCTGTCTATTGGCATTCAGATTAACCATCATTTAGTGAGGCTTTCTGGGACTTATGGGAAAAACCATACGGTGACTGGTGAGTTAGGATTGGCCTATAATGTAACTCCAGATTGGAGCTTTGGTTTGGCCGTATTTAATCTTGGTCGCAATAAACTAGTTGAGGATCCTGTAGAGCGGTACTCGACATCAATGCGACTCGGTACTTCTTACAAAGTTTCAGATAAAGTGTTGCTTGTCGGAGAGCTTGAGAAGGATGTTGTTCATCCTATGCGTGCAAAATCGGGGATTGAGTACCTGCCTGGTGAAAACTTGGCTTTTAGAATGGGTTTCGCTACAAAACCGATCGTACTGAGTTTCGGTTTGGGGTGGGTTTTTTCGCGTAAATATTTCTTAGATTTTGGTACAGAATACCATCAGGTTCTCGGATGGTCCCCAAATGTTTCATTTCGCTATTCTCTGAAAAAATGAACAAATGGCTCAGTTTTTTATTTGTGTTTGTTTCTTTTCTTTTTCTTGGACAAGAAAGAAATAGCATTATCCAACAAAGAATTGAATTCATTTCTGAACAGCTCGAGTCTGAAAATATAGACTTAACCAATCTTTTGGAGCAATTCAATTATTATTATGACAGTCCTATTGATTTAAATCGTGCTTCGTTATCAGAGCTTAGCGACCTTGGTTTGCTTTCAGATATACAAATTAATGATCTCATTGTGCATCGTAAACTTCATGGTAAGCTAATTTCCATTTATGAGATTCAAAGTTTAAAATTTTGGGATTTAGAGACGATTAACCTGGTCTTGCCTTTTGTGACTTTAGATGAGCGACTCGATGGGTTGCATCTTAATTTTAAGGAAGCCTTGAAAGAGGGGAAATTTGATCTGTTTTTACGATTTCAGCCAACCATTGAGCGGAAGCTTGGGTATACTGATGTCCCAGATTCCCTTATTGCCCAGTCAAGTAAGTATTATTATGGGAATTCACACAAGTACTATTCCCGTTTCCGTTATTCATATAAAACCAATATTAGTTTTGGTATTACTGCTGAAAAGGATGCGGGTGAAGCTTTCTTTAGGGGAGCTCAGAAAAATGGATTTGACTTTTATTCCTATCATGCTTTTTATAAAGGCGGGAAGTATTTAAAATCGATTGCAATCGGGGATTATCAAATTCAATTGGGGCAGGGGCTTCAGGTCTGGTCTGGATATGCTTTTGGAAAGTCGTCTGATATTATAACGATGAAAAGAAACCCTGTGTCAATCAAGCCTTATACCTCTGTTGATGAATCAAGGTTTTTTAGAGGCGCCGCCATTAATTTGGCTTATAAGAAATTTGATCTAGTGCTGTTTTCTTCATTGAAAAGAATAGACGCTAGTGGTATTCAAGATTCATTACAAAATGATTTAGAATTTGTTTCTTCGATTAATTTGTCTGGGTTGCATAGGACACAAGCCGAAATTGAAAAAAGAGATGCGCTAAAAGAGTTTATTTCTGGAGCATCTGTGCAATTTCAAAATGATTTTTTAAAAGTAGGAGTACAGGGCGCTTTTCAGAAATATGACCAGGCGCTTCAATTGAATAGTCGGCCATACAATCAGTTTTACTTTTCTGGGGGACAGCTTTGGTCCTTAAGCTCAGATTATAATTATGTTTATCGAAACCTGAATCTATTTGGTGAGGTGGCCTATTCTGTTAACGAGAAGCATTCTGGAATGGCGATGCTTCATGGTGCTTTATTGGCTATAGATACGAGGCTCAGTCTAGGTCTACTTTTTCGTGACTATGATGAGAAATACCAAACGATGTATAACGCTGGTTTTTCCGAAGGGAGTCGCACACAGAATGAAAATGGCCTTTATGCCGGATTTAAATTCAAGCTATCGCGTTCTTGGTCTATTAATGCATATACGGATGTTTTCGAATTCCCTTGGATGAAATATGGTATTGATGCGCCTTCTCGAGGTCATGAGTTTTTAATACAGCCTATATACAAGCCAAGTAAGACCTTCGAATTGTACGCACGGTATCGCGAGCAATTACGTCAAAAAAACGAATCGCCATCTCAAGGTGTAATAACAGCAGTCGAGGATGTGATTCAAAGAAATTTTAGAATCAATATAAGTCATAAAATAAATAAAGTACTCACTCTTAAAAGTAGGGTAGAGTGGGTTTCGATTAAAAGGAAAAGTAGAGAAAAGGAGCGAGGGATTTTAATCACACAGGATATCTCCTATAAGCCTAAATCTTTTCCACTATCATTTACTTTGAGATATGCCTTGTTTGATACAGATAGTTATGATACCCGAATCTATTCTTATGAAAACAATGCTCTTTATGTGTTTTCTGTTCCCGCATACTATAATGAGGGTAGTAGATGTTACCTATTGGGAAGGTATTCTTTTTCTAGATCGATTGATTTGTGGGTGAAATACGGTTTTTTTCTATATAATAACCAAAGTTATATTGGCTCAGGAGCTGAGCTAATACAAGGGGATAGGAAGTCTGACCTCACGATTCAGCTAAAGATTTCATTTTAATTTACTTTTTTCGTGTTACTTTTTTGAAGGTTTCGCGTTAGTCTTGTATAGAGTGCTCCTGCAAGTGCATTTTATACCATGTCAAACTAGAAAACCAAATTACTATGTCCTCAACTTCACTGTATCACCAGAGTGATACCCGTATTCAAACAGAATTACAAATTATTGAACGAGCAAAAAGAGATCCAAAAGACTTTGCTCCATTGTATAACCAATACCACGAAAGTATTTTCAGGTACGTTGTCAAAAGAGTTAATGACAGCGATTTAGCTTGTGACATTACTTCAAATGTATTTGTGAAAGCAATTACCAATTTACAGAAATACGAATTTCGAGGTGTGCCTTTTTCTTCTTGGTTGTTTAGAATCGCGAAAAGTGAAGTTTACCAGTCTTTTCGTGATCAAAAAGCAAAGCGAACCGTAAGTATAGATAAGGTCACAATTGTTCAAGTTTTCGAAGAACTAAATTTGGACGATGATGAAGAAAACAAGGCTAAATTATCGAGGGCGCTTCGGAGAATTAATGAAAAAGAGCTTGCTTTGATTGAAATGCGCTACTTCGAAAAACGTTCATACCGTGAGATTGGTGAGATTATTTCTGTAACGGAAAACAATGCTAAAGTTAAGACCTTTAGAGCACTTCAAAAATTAAAAGTATTATTTAAAGAATAACCTATATGAGAAAAATTCTATTCAACTATCAAGATCCATCGTCTGAAGATGTCCAAAGTAAGCGTGACTTTGATTTGGTTCTTAAAAAAGTTAAAGCGCAACAAGATTATTGGAAGAGCCCTTGGTTTTATGGGGCAATTGGTTTTGCGTCTATTTTATCCTTCTTAATTTTTATTTAGCCGTATTTAATTATTAAATATGCTTTTCTGGCTTTGTAGAGTTGTGAAAAATGTCTAATTTCGTATATAATTACAATCTGTTTTAAGATGAAAAAAAATACGATCTTCTTTTTCTTCTCGTTATTTATGTTCGCTCTTCATGGGCAGCATGCTAATTTCAATTCTCAAAGAAATTGGTCTTTGAACAAAAAGGAATTGCAATTTGGTATTGGGGCGACTCAATTTAATGGCGATTTAGGAGGTGCTGAAGGTATCGGTAGAGATTACAGCTTGAAAGATATCGATTGGCCGTCTACTGGTTTGGCATTGTGGCTGGGGTACCGTCAACGTTTCCATCCTTATTTTGCTACAACCACAAGTTTGTGTGTTTTTAATTTAAAGGGAGATGACTCTTTATCTGAGGAGGTAATGCGGAACGCAAGGAACCTTCATTTTAAAAGTATTGGTATTGAAATCCAGCAGCGTTTAGAATTTATTTTCGCAGCGAACGAAAAGTTTGGGTCTACATATAATCTTCCAGGAAACTATTCTAAAAAGAATAGGTCTCAGCAATATTATGTATTTGGTGGAATTGGACTGTGCTATTTTAACCCAAAGGCACGAAATGAAGATGGTGAATGGACGGCATTGAGACCACTTAGAACAGAAGGTCAAGATAAGGCATACTTACCATTTACACTTACCCTCCCTGTTGGTTTTGGTTTCAGGATAGGGGTGTCTAAAATGTGGCGTGTAGGTGTTGAGTTGGCTTATGTAAAAACATTCACAGATTATATGGATGATGTGAGTACAACTTATGCTGACCCAAGTATTCTTTCACCTGAAGCGGCGGCTTTAGCTAATCCGACATCAGGGAATCCATCCTTTGCTCCTGGGCAACAGAGAGGTGATCCTAATCAGAAAGATGCATATTATCACATGAACGTGGTCATAACAAGAAACTTCACTTATAAAGATTACGGAAAACAACGTAAAAAATTGAATTTAAAATCAGCTGGTAAATACAAAGTATAAACACCAGTTCCTAAAATATTAAAAAGCGAGTTTTCACTCGCTTTTTTTATACCTTTGAATATGTACTATTTACTCAGGAAGACCCTCTTTTTATTCGACCCTGAAAAGGTGCATTACTTCACGATGAACCTGCTTTCTGTTGTTCTTAAAATAGCTCCCTTTAGATTCTTGTTTATACGACACTTTCAAGTCAAAGATTCGTCTTTGGAGACTGAGATATTCGGTTTGAAGTTTAAAAACCCAGTTGGTTTGGCTGCTGGTTTTGATAAAAACGCGCGGTATATCAATGAGCTTTCTCACTGTGGATTTGGCTTTATAGAAATAGGTACGGTAACGCCAAAGGCTCAAGACGGAAATCCTAAAACTCGTTTGTTTCGTTTGAAAGAGGATGAGGGTATTATCAACCGAATGGGTTTTAATAATGATGGTGTAGAAATGGCGATTCATCATTTGAAGAAAGCGAGAGAAAACGGAGTTTTGGTGGGTGGGAATATAGGCAAGAACAAAGTGACTCCAAATGAGGATGCTGTTTCTGATTACTTGATC
>CAJJCU010000024.1 GCA_905182775.1 uncultured Flavobacteriales bacterium | reverse complement strand
GAAGCCAAACCTTGTCATCTGCAACGATTTCATACCAATATGATGGGGGAACCGCCCAAACGTTTAATTGGACGGGTTCACTGCAGCAAGGAGCGGTTGAGACCATTACATTACCTGCACAGACTTTTGGGACAGGTACGCATTCCCTTTCGGTTTCTTGTAGTGCTCCAAATGGTGCGGGAGACCAAAACAATTCCAATAACACTGAAACCACATCCTTTAATATTATACCTTCCGGTCAAATTGTTACAGTTGAAGTTGTTACGGATTGTTGGGGTTCTGAAACGCAATGGTCAATTACAGATCCGGCTTCATCTGACTTGCTAGCTGCAGGAGGTCCTTATACTGACATCACAGGTGGCGAGACTTATCAAAGTGAGGTATGCTTGGCAGCCGGTTGTTATGAGTTTACAATTACAGACGCTTATGGTGATGGTATGTATGGAAGCCAATATAATTCTTGTAGTGTTGATGGGACCTATAGTATAACCCAGTCTAATGGTACCGTAGTCGCTTCTATTGTTGCGGCGAATTCTAATTTTGAGAATGAGGAGATCAATCCATTTTGTGTGGTCTCAAATTTGGGCTATGACGTCGGTGTTAGTAATATTCTTTATCCTGTTGGGACGATATGTAATCCAGCCGTTGAAGCTCAGATTGAAGTTTTCAACTATGGTTCTCAAGCGGTAAGCTCAGTTGACCTCGTTTATGATTATGGCACAGGCACTCAGAATACGAGTTATAGCGGGACAATTGCTCCTGGAGCTTCTGTTAGTATCTTGCTTCCTGTCGTAACTGTTAGCGGTGGTGCTAGCACCTTGAACGTTACGGTTCAAAACCCTGACGGAAATACGGATGAGAATGCAACTAACAATACCCGGACATCATCCTTTTTTGTTTACGATAGCTATGAGGGACTTCCCTTTACTGAAGATTTTGAAAGCAATAGCTTTGCAACAAACAATTGGTATATTACAAATGGTGACAATGATATGACTTGGGAGGTTGTAACCGTTAACGGCACGACACCAGGTAATAAAGCAGCAAGAATAGATTTCTTCAATTATTCAAACGGAGGTCAGCGAGATGGATTTCAGACTGCACCATTTGATTTTGGGCCTTATACAAATATTGAAATGACTTTTGAGCATGCTTTCAGAAGATACAATCAAGAATCAAGAGATTCACTTGCTCTAATGATTTCTACTGACTGTGGTTCTACATTTTCTTATTTAGGCAGCTTCGCTGAGGACGGAACGGGATCTTTCGCAACGGCAGTAACCTCAACAGTTGAATTCGTTCCTGGTGCAGGAGATTGGTGCACGGGTACCATCGGTTCAGATTGTTTCACCATTGATTTAAATTCCTTTTCTGGGATGAGTGGCGTTGTGATCAGATTTGAATCTGTAAATAATGGTATTGCGGGAAATAATTTATTTATTGACAATATTAATATAACGGGTGACCAAACCTCAAGTCCACCAACGGCTGATTTTAACAGTGAGACAAGTATCTGTATTGGAGACTTCATTCAGTTTGACAACAATTCACTGGGCTCTGTTTCACAGTTATGGAATTTTGGTGATGGAAATTCAAGCGCTGCTATGAACCCAACACATGAGTATACAAGTACAGGGAACTTTACGGTTCAACTTACGGTAACAAACGACTTTGGAGCGGATACCTATTCTCAGACGGTCTCGGTAAGTGAAATACCAACGGTTGAAATAACTTCTCCATTTAGCAATGTTTGTAATACAGCAGGTGGGTTTAGTTTAGGAGCCAGTCCATTGGGTGGTAGTTTTTCTGGCCCTGGTGTGAGTGGTTCAACTTTCTCACCATCAAGTGCAGGAGTGGGTACGCATACAGTTAGTTATTCTTATACAAATGGTGGTGGTTGTGAGGCTTCTGCATCACTTGTAATAACTGTAGATAATTGTGCTGGTCTAATTCAAAATGGGCTTGAAACTGTTGTTCTTTATCCGAATCCAAACAAAGGAAGCTTTACGATTGTAGGTCTCCCTGAAAGAGGAAGTATTTCGGTATACACCATAGAGGGGAAAGTCATTTTAGAAGAGTCCATTAAGGCATATTCTCAATTGATCGAGCTGAACGATGTTGTCCCAGGGGTTTATAGAGTCCGGGTCACTAGTGAATATGGTGATCGTATTTTAAAGCTGATTGTATCGTAAACTTTGGTTGAGATATTTCTCATGATGGTTTTAGGCTATATTGAATATCCTAATTCATCACGGTTTATAAAGCATTTTTCTGGTAATTCTGTCCGCTGAGCGTGAGGTGGCTATGTAGACACCTGAAGGGTGCGGAAAGTCATATTTAATGCAGTTCCCAGTTCCTTTATCTTCATTGATTAGCTCTATTCTAGTTCCGTTGAGGCTATATACTTCAATGACTTGTTCCGAAAGGGGTTCTGTACAAAAGTAGATGGCTTCACCGCTAAGATAAATCGAGGTCTCCTGTGTAGGTTCATTAAAACCTACGGTAGATTCGTCTGTTATTATAATTATTTCTTCCTGCATGCAATCGAATGAATCATGTACGACTAGAGTGTATGTTCCTGCAATCAGGCTGTCAATGTTTGCCTGCAGCGTATCTCCATCTAATACATAAACGAAAGGTGGTGTACCTCCAAAGGCAAAAATCGATAGACTTCCATATGACGTGTTTGTCTGAGGATATGTTTGGTATTGAATGTTCATCGTTTCCATCTCCCCAATATAAAGTGAGCCGCTATAAAAACAGGCGTTACTTGTTTGAAAGGTGTAGGTGTAGTTTCCCTCTAATGTACTATCGATTAAAGCACCCGTATCACCATTAGACCAAAAGACCGTATCTATACTCGAAGGGTTTGCAAATTGAAGCAATGCTCCTCCTGAATATTGATCATTGCAGCTAACATCTGTTGTCAAAACTTGGTATAGAGGTGTTTCCTCAATATTCACGATGAGCTCATGAGACCGAAACAGGGTGTCTCCCAAAGCATTGAAGGCTTCGAAAAAGTAGGTGCCAGGGGTTGTGATGTAAACCAAGGAGTCGAAAGACCCTGTGTTCCATGCGTAGTTGTCATATCCGGATAGTCCGATTTCTAAGGTGTCATTTAGGCAAATTAAAACAGTATCTATATTTTCGATTAAAGCGAAATTAACGGTTGTATAGGTTTCTTCATAAATGGTTATGGATTGATTTGCGGGTATTTGGTATCTTTTTGCGATGAGCCCACTAGGGAACGTAATCCAGATAGAATCTATAATGAGGTTAGGACCTACGCCGAAAATTTTGTGTTGCGAGTTTTGTGCGCAAAGTTGTTCTCCGCAAAATACTGTCTGTAGCTGCTGGGTTCCTCCAACATACAATCTGATTTCTGCACCAATTGCCATGCGATTAGAGACCAGGCCGACAGGCGTTATTTTTAAATAATTATTTGAGTTCCCTTCATTAAGAAGTAGGTGAGGCGCGACATCTTTATTTAAAACAGAAATATCATAAAACCCGTCGTTGTTTATGTCTCCTTTTACGGGGCAAAATGAAACGGCATATTCTGCCCCAATTATGGAGTCATTAATCTTAGTAAACCCATTACCTGCATCATTTCTATAGAATACTGGAGCAGTATGTGCTCCCTGGTTATTTATTGTATTTCCTGTGGCAACATACAGATCTTCGTACATATCGTTATTATAATCGACCCAAAGTGCACCCCAGCCAAAATCGTTGATATGCATATCGTAGGATTCTGCGACGTTTTCAAAAGAAACCCCATTTTGATTTTGAAATAGCTTGTAATGGTAGGGTCCAGCTCCTGTTATGATAGAATCTGTCCCGAAATCTGTCACAAAGATATCTTGAAACCCATCGTTATTGTAATCTGAAATAGAGGAGGTCATCGGGTTTTGACCTGTGTTTATAATACCGACGTTACTTGCGATATTGATAAACGAGTTTCCTTGGTTTTCGTAAAGTGCGTCTTCTCCAAAATCTCTATCATTGATAACGTGTAGGTCTATTAAATGGTCATTGTTGTAGTCAAACCAAACGCCCATAAAGGTAGCATAGGTTCCATTTTCAAGGCCAAATTCTGTCGATTTATCTATGAACGTCCCATTCCCTTGGTTCTCATAATAAATATTGGTATAGGGATTTCCAGGAGTATCATAGCTTGCCAAATAAAGATCTAAATCATTGTCCTGATCAGGGTCGGCAAAACTAAATCCATATGGGTTTTGAACAGATGGATAAACCCCTGAGGTAGCACTTACATCCTCAAAACTGAAGTCTCCCTGATTTTTATACAATCTCAATCCTGAGTTGTCATATGAAATGCAGAGGTCTAGAAACCCATCGTTGTCATAATCTACCCAAGTTATTTGCCTTATAGACCCCTCGCTATATAGCATCGATCCAATCTTAGTGAGATGTCCTTCATAATTCTTGTAAAAAATAATAGAGTCATTATGCATAGGATAAGTTAAGTCATCCCAACCATCTTCATCAAAATCATAAAAAGACATTCCGTTTGCATTAGATAAAGAGAAATTTTGATTTTCTACAATACCTTGTTCAGGTGCGATGTTATGTAATTGCTGAGCTTCTATATTAAAGCTTAGGCTAAGTACTGTGATTATGAAAACGAAGTTTTTCATATTATGATTAATCTAAAGGATGAATTATTAACTCGGATATAATACAAGCCGGGCTCCATGTCAATAGAGGAGGAAATCATTTGATCTCCATTCTTTTCAAAAACAATCGAGGTACATATTTTACCTTCAGTATTAAATAATTTAGCGGTCATGAGGTTTTGAGATGAAGGCAGGTTCCGAATACTTATTGTGCCTCCTGTATTGATGAGGTTGGGGAATAATTCAATTTCTTTCTTTTGAAGTCCATCGATTTGCACAACACCATCAATCATAATAAAGTCTAATTGCTCATGAGGGGTCAATAAGTTCCCTGCTTTGTCAGCTCCTGAATTGATGGATAGGCTGTGAATCTGAGTGAAGACATCAGAAGACATGAGCTGATAGGAAACATCGAGACCCTGTGAATTCTGCCAACTATACATGTTTTGCTCTAAGACTACGGGTAGGGTTATTTGGGGCGTAAAATTAAATGACACGTATTGATTGGTATCCATCTCCTCATCGAATTCCACCTCAAGGTAAAGTAAGTTCTCTACGATATTAATAGCCTCAGTATTGCTATTTAGGTTGATTATGGAGGGGTTTCTTGTGTCTAATGTGACAAAAAGGGAATCTGTAAATACCTCCTGAATATTTTGTGCGGCATCACGACCATATAATATACTTAGATCAATAGAATCGATCTCAATATTTTCGTCGTTGACTTGGAAAAATGCTTTGTAATTCATCGAGTCTACAAAATAACTTGCTCCTAAATTGTATTGTATGGAGTTGTTTAAGCTTTGGTTCGCATTATGTAGCACTAAAGGGACCGTGTTAATGTCCATCGGTTCATCGAAAAGGACATCTACAATGTAATTTTCATTCCCTACTGAGCCGTCATATATTGTTGAAATTGACGGAGCGGAGATATTCACGGTAGGCTTTTTTAGATCGCTGTACAGAACAGATGGTGTAATCGTGTCCATAATTTTATTACCGTTATGGTCTTCTGCCAGAACACAAATTAAATCTAGGTCGATCAGGTTGTTATTATCATTTAAGATCCATATTTCCGTTGCTATTGTGTTAGAATCTACCCAAGTGCTCTGGAAAGAATTGACGACAATGCTTGGGTGTAAATCAAGCCCATCGTAGAATTTAAGTTCCGGTAGGAAATCAGTATTCATGTTTTCATTAAAATGAATAGAAGCATTGATCTGAGGGTTGTTTTGAAGGTCTGAGATGTTGATTATGGTATCGGATAGATCTAAGCTTGAGATAAGTGGGTTTTTGGTGTCTATTTTTATAACGCTTTCTTGTATGGGGTTGTTTAAGGGGTTGCCATGAACGTCCTTTATGTTACCGATTACAACGTCAATTGAATCAACTTCTTCTTCGTAGTCATTCAGGGTGAATTGCGCTAAATAGTTCGAACCAGATAACCAGCTGTTATTTGCTGTATTTATAGTGAAACTTTCATTGAGGTATGTG
>CAJJCU010000023.1 GCA_905182775.1 uncultured Flavobacteriales bacterium | reverse complement strand
CCTGCAGAAGCATCAAAGTAACCTCTTCTACCATTTCCTCTTTTAACATCTCCTGTTTGATAGATAAACCCTCTTCGAGGATCAATCATATCTCCAAAAGTAAGTTTGTCCCAATCTAGGAATTTTTGGAACCATGCGGCTCTTACGCCAAACATCAGGGAGAATTTACGATTCACCTTCAAATTATAGGAATAAATTGCGCCTAACATTGTAGTTGAAATGGTACCCTGTCCTTGTTGATCGTGCATTGCTAATATGCCAATTCCACCGGAAATACTTTTCGCATAGGTATCGAATGCAGCGGAGTAGGTAACGTAATTACCTGTAAGCTGCGGCCATTCATTTCTGTAGTTCATAGCAAACCTAGGGCAACCTGAAGAACCGGCAAGTGCAGGGTTCAGATAAATCGGGTTGGAGAAAAATTGCGTGAATGTAGGGTCTTGTGCTTCAGCGACTGAAGACACGATTGTAAAGACAAGAAGGGTGATGAGTTTTTTCATAATTATAAGGTGATGTATCTTCTAGTTTTCTTGCTCATCGGTGAATTGATGCGCAAAGTGAGTTGATGAGTAAAGAGATTTTGGTCTAAATGAGCTTGATAGGCTCTTGTGGATTGTAAAAGAAGGGCGAATTGATTTAAAGAAAGTCCAATTGAGCCAGAGTATTGCTCTGCAGAGCCGTAAGAGGCGCCAATAAATAATTTGTCTAAATCAAAGGAGAATCCAGCATAATATGAAGTTGCATCTGTATTCGATCTCATGTATACATAAGGGTGAAAGCTGATCTTTTCGTTTCTGGACATATACTGTGTTCCGGCTAAAACAGAATAAGTAGTTGGGGTTCTATAATTTGAGTTTTGCTGATTTTGGTATAGGTTTTCTACGTGGTTAAGAAGGTTTTCAGCCTGAAACCCTATATAAAAGACCTTTGTATTTAAGGTAACTCCAGCATCTAAATCACGGTACCATAATTTTCGTCCTATTGCCTGTGTTGTATCAAAGGAGAATAATTGAGGAGAGGTACTATTGAATAATGAAACTGTATTGTTGTTTACTTTGCTTGAATTCAAAATTTTGTTCCCGACTTTTAGCTTGGCTACAGGTTCTAGAGATATGTTTCTAGAAAGGGCGATTTTTGGAGAAAAAGTAAGAGAAGCATTCCAGTCTTTTATTGTACCGCCAGCATATGTATCATAGCTCACTTGTGCACCAACTCCTGACCTTAATGACCTTACATAGCTATCTAAAGTAAATTCTTGTGAAAGTTTTTGTTGTTCACTTTCAATCCAGCGTACGCGAGAAGTAGAGAAGAATCTTGTTTGAGAAACAGATCCAGTCGAGCTCAGGTTTGCATTAGAGGATGAAATCCCTGGGATCATGTAGTAATGGTCACGGTAATTGCTGAGAGCTGTGCTTTTTGATAGTACCCGATCAATTTTGTTAAAGATTTCTTTGGTGCTTATTTTTAATCCGCTGAGCCCACGTTGTTTTTTGATTTTATCTTGGTTTGTGTTCGCTAATTCATCTGATTCTGATACGTCATAAAGAACTTGTCCTAGTGGTATATAGGTTAAAGGAGTCAGTTTAATTTGGGTGTTGTTACTTTGAGAAGCAATTCTTGTCGTTACGCTGGTTTCCATTACTGCCAATTCATTTTCACTTGAATTGATTGTGTTTGAATTCAAAGTATTTAAAGCGATGCTATTAATAGATCCCGTATATAGAATGTTTTCTTTATTCTCTAAGATGGTTTGTCCGTTTGTTTTAGATGGGGTATCAGCATATTTGTTAACCTGAGCCGTGTTATTCTCAACTGATAATTTCTCTGCTTTTAGGTTGGTGTAGTTGTTTTCTTCTTGTGCGATCTTGTTTGCGGCATCATTCAATGATGATTGTAAGTGGTCAGCCTGTCCGATAAGTAAAATAATCACTGCTCCTAGAACAGTGGTAAAGTAATAAGCGTATCGGCTCTCTTTTTTCTTTGCAATATGAATGTCACTCACGAAGTCATCAGAAACAGCCAGCGTTGACATTTTCCACATATCTAAATCAACGTCGAGCTCAGGATGGTTGAGGATATAATTTTCTAATAGTGTTTTTTGATACGTACTAAGGTTTCCTTCGATATAATCGAATAGCCATAGGTCTATATTTTCAAAATTAGGTGAAGTCATGCGAGCTTATTCAATCCTGTTAACTGTTTTTTAAGTTTCATTCGCGCCCTAAAGAGGTAAACCTTTACTTGAGAAGCTGTCAAATCTAAAATTTGACCGATCTCATTGTAGGTATACCCTTCAATGTCTCTTAACAGAATAATGCTTTTTTGAGTTGAAGGAAGAATGTTCACCATGCGTTCAACAACCTCCATTGACTCGAAACTAGAATCAAATGGTGTTGATGCAACCGGTAAGTCTTGGCTATTCATGTAACGGGTACGTGAATTTTTTGAAATAAAATTTACCATTGCATTGTGCGTGCATCGGTAAAGCCAAGATTTCACTCTGTTCAAATCAATCATTTTTCTGTTAATCCACAACTTTTCAAAAACATCTTGAATAATGTCTTTCGCGTCTTCCTGGTTCCTTAGGAAGTGAAAGGCATAACGATATAGAGGAGCGCTAAGCTCATCAATGATCGTGTTATATTCATGCTTTTTCAAATAGGTGCATTTACAGTTAATACAAATTGAATAGTGCAAAAGTTACATGTCGTAACAATTATAACAAATATAAGGAAAGTTATTCAGTTTTAAAACCCGAAATTATCGAAGCCTTCTAGGGATAGTTTATTGTAGTTTTCTTCATTGAATTTGAAGAGTTGGGATGGCTTATGGGGAACACCAATCTGCTTTTCCTCAAGATCGGTTAGTATGTTTAAGTTAAGAATCTTCCTTCTAAAATTACGCTTATCAAGATCTTTCCCAAGTATACATTCGTATAATTTATGAAGCTGACTTAAGGTGAATTTTTCTGGTAGTAAATTGAAACCGATTGGTTGTATTTTTATTTTTCGCTTTAATTGTTCTAAAGCAGACTCAAGTATTTCATAGTGGTCAAAAGCAAGTTCATTAACCTCGGAGATAGCGGTCCATCCCGCACTTTTTGCAAACGAGGATGCCTTTGGATTGAAGTTTGGCATTTTAACCAATGAATAATAGGCAACGGTAATAACGCGCGCTTCAGGTTGCGCCCTAATGGATTCTAGCCATTTTCTGTCAGACTCTTTCTTTCCAATTCGGTCAGGGTCCCCAAATGCACCAATTTGCTCAAGATAGATGTTCTCTATTCCCGTTAGCTCCTTTAGGACTCTTCTTGCCGCTTCATCAAGATTTTCTGTGTCATAAATCAAATCTCCGGGAACGGCCATTCTTGATTGCTTGTAGTCTTCAGTGTTTCCGCTGTCGATCAGTAAGACATAAAGCTGACTCAGGTCAAAGCCGAAAATAACGCAGTCAACAGATACGTTCGGGTTGAGCTCTTTTTTGGTATTTTTTGATTTGAAATTCACGTCTTAATATTAAAAGTATTATATTTGATAGTGTTCAAAAGACACATAGCTAAAAAAATAAATTAGTATGATTTTTATCATTGAAAGTGGTTCAACCAAAAGTGACTGGGTCCTTGTGGATAGCAAATCTAAACAAACTTTTTACAAAACCATTGGCTTTAATCCATATTTCCATAGTGCTGAGGTAGTTGCTTCTGAAATAAGGAAAAACGATGCTATCATGTCTCATGTAAAAGATGTGACCAAGGTTTTTTTCTATGGAGCAGGTTGTTCGAGTGTTAAATTAAACAAAGAAATAAGTGATGGCTTGGCTTCTGTTTTTGAAAAGGCAGATGTTATTGTTGAGCATGATCTTTTGGCTTGCGCTTACGCTACCTATGATGGTCGCCCAGGTATTTCATGTATTCTTGGTACGGGCTCAAATTCATGTTATTATGATGGGCAAGATTTGAAAGAGGTTGTTCCCGCTCTCGGTTATGTTCTTGGAGATGAGGGTAGTGGTAGTTTTTTTGGTAAGTTCTTGTTGAGTAGTTATTTATACCACAAACTCCCCGAAGAAATTCATAACGAATTTGTGAATACCTATAATTTAAGTGAGGCGGAAATCGTATCGAAGGTTTACCAGCGTGATAGTGCCAATGTCTTTATCGCGTCCTTTATGCCATTTATTATTAAGCACAAGGACCACTCTTTTTTTAAGTCAATTCTTATTAAAGGCTTAAAGCAATTTATGGAAGTGCACGTTTGTTGTTATGAAAATTATATTGATACGCCAGTTCATTTTGTGGGGTCTCTCTCATCATTATTAGAGCAGGAATTGAATGCAGCGGCAGTGGAATTGGGGATCAATATTCAGTCTATAGTAGCTAAGCCAGTAGATCGATTAGTGAATTACCACATTCAATACATCTTAAAGAACCAATTGGCCTAGGCTTAAATCTTTTTAGTGCTCTTTTTTTGACAGCGTATCGTTACTTCTGTTCCTAGTCTCGGTTCTACAGAGTCTGCGCAGTTTTGGATTTCAACAGTTTCGAACTTCTCTCCGAATAAGTGTAGATACTCTTTTGAATTCCCGCCAAATGGAGGTCCACCATCGAAATCTCGATTGAAGAGTACGCCTATAAGTATTCCATTTTCATTAAGTAGGTCATGGCTTTGATCCACATAGTTTCGCCGCAATTCAGGGTGGATTGCGCAAAAGAAGGTTTGCTCAATAATTGCGTCGTATTTTTCACGATGCGAAAAGAAATCATCGTGAATGACCTGCTGGGTCGGAAATGTTTTATTCCGTTTTTTAAATGCGCTTAAGGGTTCAGTAGCAATGTCCATGATATGGATGTTTTTGTAGCCTGCCTCAAAAAGGTATTCGGCCTCATATGCATTGCCGCAACCAGGTATTAGAATCTTATCCTCTTTATTTAGTTTCTTAAAAAGTTTTAATAAAGACTTTGAGGCTGCACCAAGATCCCATCCTGTTTGTTTCTTTTGATAACGCGAGCTCCAGTATTCTGCATCCATAATCTACTATTTAGGTCTTTATAATTTGGACGATATAATTAGATAATAGCGAAACTTTCTTCAATCGCGTCATAGATTTTTTGCAGTTGTTCCTTTGACACAATAAAAGGTGTAAGTATGTATATGGTACTACCTAAAGGCCTTAGGTAGATGCCTTTATCCATAAAAAAGTCAAATAGCTTGTACCTCAAGTCGCCATATCTTGCTGTTTCAATATTTAAATCCAAAGCAAAAATAATCCCTTGTTGCCTTGTGCTCTTGACTTTTGGGTGGCCTTTTATTTTAGCATTAAACTGTTGATGCGATGTGGTGATCATTTTTATGTTCATCTGAATTTCATCAGATTTTAAAAGCTCCAAACTGGCTAAGGCTGCGGTGCATGATGTTGGGTTGGCGGAGTAGGTATGCCCATGAAAAAAACCTTTTTCCATTTTCGAACTTAAAAAGGCCTTATAGATATTTTCGTTACAGCTTGTAATAGCCATGGGGACTAATCCACCTGTTAGTGATTTGGACAAGCACATTATATCCGGTAGCTCAGACATATGTTCGGAGGCGAAATTCTGTCCTGTTTTACCAAACCCAGTCATGACCTCATCTGCAATGGTTATGATTTGATGTTTCTTTGCTATTTCCAGCAATTCGTTTAAGTGTGCTGCTTGGTGCATTTTCATTGCAGCGGCACCTTGAACCAGTGGTTCATAGACAAAGGCCGCAATATGGTGTTTACTTGCAAGCTCAGTGAATCGTTTTTTGACGGCTTCAAGATTACTTTTATTGGGTACCGGTATTCTTTCTACATCAAGAAAATAGTCTTCAAACGGTCCATTGTAAATCGAAAGACCCGAAACAGACATCGCTCCAAAGGTGTCACCGTGGAAGCCATCTTCAAATGCTAATATTTTAGTTCTTTTTGAACCTTTGTTAAAGTGAAATTGAAGTGCCATTTTAATGGCGACATCAATTGACGTTGAGCCATTGTCAGAGAAAAATAATTTATCCTGATTTTTGGGCAAAATTTGCATTAATGATTTCGCTAATTCTATAGCCGGCTCATGCGTGAAACCAGTGAAAACAACATGGTCGAGTGTTTGCATTTGTTTAGCTACCAGCGAGGTAATATGTGGGTTGCAATGGCCATACATGCAGGTATACCAAGAAGCAATACCATCTATATATTCTTTGCCTTTGTCGTCATAGAGTAGGGCGCCTTTAGCCCGTTTAATTAATAGGTTTTCAGGGTGCAGCTGATGCTGAGTTAAAGGATGCCACAGGTATTTTTTGTCGTCTTGAAGACTCATGGGTATTGGGCTTGCGTTAACTAATTTGTTGGGCAAAGTTACGGATACTATTTCTATTAAGGTCTTCGAATATTGGAACCCGAAATAGGAGGGGGAGACCTGTCATTTTGGATACAATATCCCAAGTGTGAGGTAGTTCTTTACCTACGAAAACGAGCCCTGCTATTTTAATGTTATTTCTTCTTAGGTGCTCAATGGTTAAAAGTGTGTGGTTGATGTTTCCAAGGTATTCCTTTACAACGACGATGGTCTGAGCCTTGAGGTGCTTAATGAGGTCACAAATTGTTTCGTTTTTATAATTCAAAGGAACAAGCAATCCTCCGGCGCCTTCAATGATTATTGGGTTTTTAGATTCGGGAATCTCTATGGATTCGATACTGATTTCTCGCCCCTCTAATTGCGCTGCCGCATGGGGAGATAGTGGGGCTTGGAATTTAAATGATTCTTTATGGGGCATGAAGCCTTTATGGCTCACGAGTCTTTCTATTGTAATGCGATCACCTCCCTGGGGGTCTCCAGATTGAATCGGTTTCCAGTAATCTGCACCAAGCCATTCGCATAATATTGCAGACACCACTGTTTTACCCACGTCTGTTCCTATTCCTGTTACAAAAATAGGGGATGACAGATCAAATACATCCATTTTTTGCATATGCTACTTAATTTGCTGTGTAGGTATACATGATCGTTTCGTCAAGCCCTGAAAATTGAAGTTTGATTTTACTTCCTGTTTCTTTTTTATAGGCCAATTCACTTAGGTCTATAATTAGCTCTTGTTCGATGTACTCGCGACAAGTATCTCCATTGGTAATGTGGATTAGCGAAACACTTCTTATGGGAGGAAGCGATTTTGAAATCATAGGGTTTCCAAGGACCTTAAATTCATGTTTTGAACACCCACCTGAATATCCGATTTTTAAGGATAATTTATTTCCAGTCAGCTTTGATTTTATGATTTGAACAGAACCAGAGGTTTTATCTTCGTTTAAACCGATTGAAGCTTCTATAGAAATGGGGGCGTGTTCTCTGTTCATGTTTACTTCAGGGATTTCGGTGGTGTTTTCGTTGTCTAGTTCTACCTGATTTGTGTTTTTAACCGATTTACAGGAGATAAATGCAAGTGCAATAAGTAAAAATAAGTGCTTCATGATCTTCGTGTTTTGTTACGTTTGTTCAAATATAGTACCAAACTATGATTCTCGGTCTGAATTAATTCTGTTTATGAGGAATATATACATAGGTCATTTGGGTTCTCCATCCTCCAACGTGTAAAATAACTTCGGCGTCTCGTTTTTCAAGACTCGTTAACGCTCTTAGGTCTATGATTTTAGTTAGGTTGACCTGGTCACAATCTTCATTGCTTTTCGCAATGGATAGCCGCGCAGTTCTATGGGCTATATTTCTTTCATCAAAATACAATTCACCCCCATTAAAAGTGAAATCATCTGATCCGGAACAAGACTCTTTGTATTGGATTTGAAGATAAAGTAAATTGGCATCTATGTATGCATCTATGACTCGGAACGTTTTGCTTTCAGGGAAGGAAGGGTTAACGATGGCTTTCATGTGGATTTCTTCCATTCCATTTTGAAAGAAATAAGGGTCAATAACAGTCATTTTAGAACATGAAGATACTAAAAGGCTCATCAAAAGATAAAAAGTAATCTTGTGGTTCATAGGCTTACTTAACTAAAGTACCGTATTTTTGACAAACAAATGAAGACAAGAACACTAAAAAAGAATAAAGTAAACGTTGTAACTCTTGGTTGCTCTAAGAATATTTTTGATTCAGAGGTCATGATGGCGCAGCTGAAAGCCAATAAGTTTGATGTCTCGCATGAGGCTAAGATAGATGATTCCGAAATTGTAATCATCAATACGTGTGGTTTTATAGACAATGCCAAGCAGGAGTCTATTGATACTATTTTAAGATATGCTGATGCAAAAAAAGAAGGCGCCGTTGATCGTGTTTATGTTACGGGGTGCTTGTCTGAAAGATATAAAGAAGATTTAGAGAACGAGATTCCTGAGGTAGATGCCTATTTCGGAACACGAGAACTTCCTCGATTGCTAAAAACACTTAAAGCGGATTACAAGCACGAATTAGTTGGTGAACGTCTGTTAACGACACCTAACCATTTTGCCTATTTCAAAATTGCAGAAGGTTGTGACCGTCCTTGTTCGTTTTGTGCTATTCCTTTAATGAGAGGTAAGCACAGGTCTACACCTATTGAAGATCTGGTTACTCAGGCAAAATCCTTGGCAGCCAAAGGCGTAAAGGAGTTGATGTTAATCGCCCAAGACCTTACCTATTACGGCTTAGATTTGTACAAGAAAAGAGCACTTGCAGAGCTCCTTTTAAAGCTTGTCGAAGTTGAGGGGATTGAGTGGATTAGATTGCATTACGCATTCCCTGCAGGATTCCCAATGGATGTTTTGGAGGTCATGCGTGATAACCCTAAAATATGTAATTACCTAGATATGCCTTTGCAGCATGGTTCAACCAAGATGCTTAAGGCTATGCGCAGGGGAATCACGAGAGAGAAAACGGAAGATTTAATTGCGAAAATAAGAGCCACGGTTCCAGGTATTGCGATACGAACCACTTTGATTGCAGGATATCCAGGCGAAACTGAAGCAGATTTTAACGAGATGTATGACTGGGTGGAGCGCTCTCAGTTTGATCGTTTAGGTATTTTCACCTATTCGCATGAGGAGAACACACACGCTTATCAATTTACGGATGACGTTCCTGCTGATTTGAAGAAGGAAAGAGCGGATGCGATTATGGACCTTCAATCCGGGATTAGCTATAATTTGAATCAAAATCGGGTGGGGCAAAAGCTAAAAGTTCTTTTTGATAAAACGGAAGGTGGTTATTTTATAGGGAGAACTGAATTTGATTCCCCAGAGGTTGATAATGAGGTGTTGGTTTCAACAAAGGATGAATACGTTAGAATGGGTGATTTTTCAGATATCTTGATTACGAAAGCAGATCATTACGATTTATATGGAAGTGTTTTACCACTTAAAAAGTAATTTTCTTCTGCCACACGAACTTCTGACTAAGAACCCTAAAGAAATATTTAATTCTAAGCTTAGTTGGATATCAAAAGCCTTAAAAGGAGAATCATTTTGCACATCATAGTTTTGGTATGGAAATTTATTTTGCTTGGCTTGTTCAGACCGAAGGTCTTGAAAGTCGTATAAGATGCGCATTCCAGAAACCAAGGTTACTCGCTCATTCCCAAAAAGATATCCACCGAAGCCAATGGCACCCCTAAGACTTTTTGATCGAAAAAGATTACTGTTTGTTATGGTTCCATTAGCGTCGTCACTAAAATAGGGCGATTGTATATTCGCGAATTCTGGCCCTAGCTCAATGTATGACCCGTCTTTTGTATGTCTATACATGGGTAGAATCCTAAAGCCCGAATAGCCGAAATTCATATGCTGCTCGAGTAGGTTGTTGTTTTGTAAGTCTTTTTGAATAAGATGAAAGTTTCTGTTGACGATGCCTAGATCTAAAACCAATGATTCCGTCTCCGTAAAATTCAGGCCTATTTTTAAGCTGAAATTAGAAGAAATCTTCGGGGAAACATCGATTCTTGTATCATCATATATTTCAAGGTTTGATAAAAAGCTAGTGCCTGCAGAACCGCTTAAGGCAACATCAAACCAAAACTGCCCAAAAGTAGTATGGCTTTTAATTAGAATGCTTACTAGTAAAATGAGTAAATAGATTCTCTTATTCATGAGGTTAAGTTACTAATTCCTTTAAATTAAGCTTCTGATTTATTGCTGAGAATGATTGATTAAGATTTATAGATATTTATTAACTTCGTACAAAGTTATTGAGATGAAAGTGTATCTAGATAATGCAGCAACGACGCAATTAGCCCCTGAAGTTTTCGAGGCTATAGCTCCTGTATTAAAGAATGATTTCGGGAATCCATCATCTACCCATTTTTTTGGAAGAAGCACCAAGTCTTTAATTGAGGTCTCTCGAAGAAGCGTCGCCAAACATATGAACTGTCAAGCGTCTGAAATTATTTTCACTTCTGGAGGTACCGAAGCTGATAATATGGCCTTGTTTACTTCTGTATCTAATCTAGGAGTTAGACGTATTATTACCTCTTGTATAGAGCATCATGCAGTAGGACATACGGCTGCGCATATTCATAAAGAATTTGACATTCAGGTCGATTACGTGAATATTGATGGAGCTGGGAATATTGACCTTGTTCATTTAGAAGCACTTTTAAAGGACCAGACAAATAAAACCCTGGTTTCTTTAATGCATGCAAATAATGAAATAGGTACGCTTTTACCTATTCATGAGGTTTCCGTATTGTGTCGAAAATATGATGCTTACTTTCACTCTGATACCGTGCAAACAATGGCACATTATAAGTTTGATTTAAAAACGTTAGATATAGATTTTATTACTTGTGCTGCTCATAAATTCCATGGTCCAAAGGGTGTTGGCTTTTTGTACGTGAATAAATCCATTCGAAGTTCTGCTTTGATTCATGGAGGTGCTCAGGAAAGAGGGCTTAGAGGTGGGACAGAAAATCTATATGGTATTGTTGGTTTGGCAAAAGCAATGGATTTTGCATACGAGGACCTTGAGGCTCATCAAAAGCATATATTTGGCTTAAAAGAGCACATGATGAATGCTTTTAAAGCAAATTTCACTGACATCTATTTTCATGGCGAGGTGTCATGGGAGAAATCACTATACACGGTATTAAATGTTTGTTTTCCAGAAACTGAAAAGGCATCCATGCTCTTGTTTACTCTTGACCTTAAGGGGATTGCGGCAAGTGGTGGTAGTGCTTGTACTTCTGGTTCCTCAAAAGGTTCTCATGTCCTAGAGGGCATAAAAGCAAACCCAAAACGACCGAATACGCGCTTTTCTTTCTCACGCTATACGCGTATCGAAGAAATCGATTATGCAGTTGAGCAGGTTGTCGCTATTTTCAGAAATAAGATTGTCTAACATTGAGTTCAAAATCCTCATTTAAGGTACTCACGCTTTGTTCTTGGTATCCAAACGATAACAATCCAACACTGGGTAATTTCGTTCAAAAACATGCCGATACAATCTCTAATTACAATGCGACTGTTGCACTTGCTATTTTTCCTTCTTTAAAGGATCGAAAGATTAGAATGGTAGAGACGAAAAGAAACAGCCTAAATGAAATCGTAGTGTATTACCCTAAGAGGCAAGGTGGTTTGAAACTACTTAGATTGTTTCTTAATTTCCGGGCACATCGAAAGGCTTTTAAAATCGGTTATAAAAGAACATTAGAGCTTATTGGCAAGCCTGATGTTGTTCATTTAAACATCGTTTACCCCCTAGGTATTTGGGCACTTTGGCTCAAAATGAGACATAGAATCCCATACGTGGTAACCGAAAATTCTAGTGGCTTTCATGTCGATAGTGAACATGCTTATCCAAAACCGATCTTACAGCTATGTAAAGTGGTTCTTAAAAACGCATCTGTTTTAATGCCTGTAAGTAAAAATCTAAAATCCAACCTAGAGAAGCTATCGGGTGAAAAGAGATTTGAGATTGTGTGTAATGTTGTCGATGAGAATCTTTTCCGGGCACCAGCCAAGGTGGGTGATAAGCCTAGGCGCTTGATACACATTTCGACAGGCGTAGATTCTATAAAGAACTTGTCGGGTATGGTACGTGTAATTAACGATCTGAGTACGGAGTATACGGATTTACATTTGGACCTCATTTCAGATGGTGAGATCACCTATGCAAAGGAATTACATCTTTCTTTAGGAGGTAATGAGTCTATTGATTTTCATTCGACCAAAACTACCGAAGAAATTGCTAGGATGA
The DNA here is from genome assembly GCA_905182775.1 of uncultured Flavobacteriales bacterium. Lineage (GTDB taxonomy): Bacteria > Bacteroidota > Bacteroidia > Flavobacteriales_D > Crocinitomicaceae > UBA952. Next base: position 3,674 of record CAJJCU010000023.1, on the reverse strand, counting down.
TTGAGTCAAGTGATGCCCTTTTGATGTTTAGTAATTATGAAAATTTCCCTTGTGTGATTGCAGAGTCAATGATGTGTGGTAAGCCAGTGATTTCTTCGAACGTCAATGGGATACCTGAACATGTTCATGGTTCCAACGGTGTTCTCGTGAACCCAAGAGATGAAAAGGCTTTGGCAATGTCTATAAGTGGTTTTATCGAGGGGAAATTGGTCTTTGACCAAGAGGTGATTAGAAGCTATGCTCTTGAACACTTTAGTTACGCCTCTGTCGGTAAAAGATTTACTGAGATCTACAAGAGTATTGTCTGATTAGTTTGCTTTATTTAAAGGTGAAATTTCTTTGAATTAAATAGCTAATCACAACAATAAGACAGGTTGAAATCACATTGGCTACAGATGGGTAGAATTCAAATATTTCAATAAAACTCTTTAATAAAACCCAGTTGGCTCCACTCGTTACAACAGCGCTCAATCCATATCGAAAAAGCTGTATCCGTCCTTTTAGTTCACTCTGAGTAAAGACAACATATTTCATTAACATGAAGCCAATGGAGAATGAGATGATAAAGCACATGAACGCACTTAGGGTGTAAGGCGTGAATACAAAGTCTATTTGCTTTATGTAGAGTAATTTTTTTTCAAATACAAATTGGTAAAAAAGGAAAAACAACACCCAACTTAAAACAAGGTTTCCTACACCGCAAGCAGCATAATAGTATGTCGTCTTGTCAAATAGTTTTGAAACAAGCGGGTAGAAGAGGTCTAAAAATCTGCGGATTAAATTACTCATTGATTTTTAAGTTGATTTCGTAGCTCGTATGTCTTCTTATATTAAAAACGAACTGATGGTCAAAAATAAGATATTGTCCCTTAATTCCAGTCAAAACTCCTCCAAGTGTAGCAGTTTTATCAAGTGATAAGGAGGTTACTTTTTCAGGGTATTTAGCAACGGGAAAAAAGAATTGTGAAATAGCTTCTTCTTCGCTATAATATTCTTGTAAATCAGAAGGCAACAGCTCGCAGGAAGACCATTTTTCTTCTACAAGATCTATGGAGTCATCAATCGTGTTTTTTAACATACTCCGCCAGTTGGTTTTATCTGAGTATATCGACTTTAGAGCAACTTCGATTACCCCTGCTAGGTATCTGTTTGGTGTACGGGCGAGTACTATTGTTTCATACGCTCCTTGGTCAATCCACCTGGTAGGGACCTGTGTTTCTCTAGTGACACCAACTTTTACCTTGTCAGTTGCGGCTAAATAAACGATATGGGGTTGGTTGTGGTGCTTTTCTTCGTATTCAATGTCTCTGCCTATACCAAGATGTGCTTGACATAATTCAGGTTTTAAAATACAAGGGCTTGCTTCTGCCGCAGAACTAAAGCAGCTGTAACAAAATCCCTCGCCGAATGATTTCTTTGTTTTTTTTGTGCATTTGCGACAGTAAATCACACCATCCCATTCAAACTCAATCTTCTTATTCAATAGCGTATTGATGTGTATAGGGGATGCTTCCGAATTCAAATAATATTGAATAGGATTCTCATGAATGGTTTTCATTTTTGAGAGGACGATCTTCATTTAGGGAGGATGTCCATTTTCTCGGCAAAATGATAACAATAATCGCGTAGGTCATCGCAAATTAAATTCTCACCAGTAGCCTTTTCAAAGGTGTCGGCCATGGAAACTAAAGATTGGTGAAAGAATTGTTTCATTTCCTCAATAGACATATCTTTCGTCCAAAGGTCAACCTTCATAGTGTTCTTTTCTTTTGGGTCCCAAATTGATAATAAGAATGCAGCAGCATTCGCATCTTTGACATTGCCATCCTGAGCACTCCAATTGATTTTGGTAGGCAGGTTGTTTTCGTTTAGCTCAACATCAATTTTTATTTCTGATGATTTCATATGTTTCTTTTTATGGGGTATATGATTGTAATATTTTCTTGTAACCAATTAAGGGAAGCTTTGAAAGCTTAATTTTTTCTTTGATTAGATAGTTTTTTACCATTTGATAACCCAAGAATTGCCCCATTCGATCCGGGCTTTCTTCAGGAAGTCCAATAGTGTAAGGACCATTATTGATTAAGAAGGCTCTGTTTTTTTCATTATTATCAAACAAAAGGCTTTCGTCCATTAAGTATTTCCAGAACTTACCTTCATTACTAAGTGCCCATTTGTATTGTGCATTTGACCATCTAAGTATTTCTTCAGGTGCGAGATCTTCATTGTTAATCCTGAGCGCCATTTCAGTTATGGTATGAATTTTACCCCATCTTATCATTTCCTCTATATGGTAACCGTTCGTTTCCTTGATCAGTAGGGTAGAGATCCATGCGGACAACACATCTCTATCCATAAACTTTTCTTCCATCCCGTTTCGAATCCATTCAGGGAAATCGGTGGGGTTCAGTGCTTCTTTGATTACACTGTGGTTGCCTCCAATATATCTTTCGAGGCCCACGAGTACGGATTCATTATAGCATGTTGCGTTGTAATTATAGTTTGAATTAGAGAATACTATTTCCTTAGGTGTTTCTACGTCTTTAAATTGAAATTTTAACCGACTGAAAGCGCCTTTAATTCTATTCTTATGCTTGTTGAGGTTGCCAAATCTTTTTTTGAGCTCCTTTTCTGTTTTTAGTACATAGTCTTGTGCCATAAACCTTTTTAATCCCTCAAAATAGCTCGTGTCAGATGTTAAAGGAACCCCATAGCAAAACTCCAATAGATATGGGGTTACATCAGGGTAGTCTTTATGCAAGGCTAATAAATTTGGTTTCTGATTCATTAAAGTCGTGGGCACCACAGTGGCGAATTCAATTTTGATGTTTTTTTCTTCAGAATTCAATGGGTTATTGCTCGAAAAATAGAATTTAAATAGCAAACTCAATAGAATGAGGACTAAAGAAAGGAGCCAATAAAATATCTTCTTTTTCATCATAGGCTACGCGATATTTTTTATTTTTGTTCAAAAGTAACCAATACTCATTTATCTTACCTGATGTAATATGAAAAACATTCTTTTAATAATTTTTTCAATCTCTATTCTTCTACCTTCTACTGTCATAGGACAGGCATCCTCAAAAAGTGTCCAAGCGGGTATGACCTTTAATGCCGGCGCTAATTTCTTGTCACCGGGAACCACTAAAATAAAGGCCAACGGTGCGGGGTCACTATTGAGCATAGGTGTAACCGTGAATGCTGCATCAAAGTCTTCTGAGAATTTAGGTCTTTCAACGGGTTTGGAATTTGATTTTGGGAAAAACAAGTATGTTTTTGACGAAGTTACTTACATTGATTATTTAGATGGGGAGTATTTAACTGAAAATGATGCATTAGAGTTCGATAGTGATACCATAAGTTATCAAACTTACAATGTTTCGAATAGAATAGTAAGTACTACGAAATTGACTGTCCCTCTAATGTTGCTTTTTAGAACAAATTTCATTGGCGACTTTAGGTATTTTGGCAAGTTCGGAATACGCAGTACTTTTTTATTGTCACACTCTATAGAGGATGAAGGGGCTGACTTGAATGGTTCTAATGAACCTAATAAGTTAATGAGCTCTCCAGGAGAGTTTTTGATATATAATGGTAGTGTCGGAATTAGTGCAGGGGCCGAATGGAACTTTGTAGGCTCAACGTGTTTGGTGCTTGAGGCAGGTTATTATTAT
>CAJJCU010000022.1 GCA_905182775.1 uncultured Flavobacteriales bacterium | reverse complement strand
CTCTATTTCCTTTGCTCTTTGCCATTTCAATTGATTTTGTCTTTTAACGCTTATTTTAAATATCCTTTCAAACGAGCTTCCTTAATGCAAGCAGAGATTCCTTTTTTGTTAATCGTTCTCAAAGCAGATGTTGCTACTTTCAAGGTGATAAAAGAATCTTCTTCAGGAAGATAAAATTTCTTAGTAACCAAGTTCGGATAGAAGCGACGTTTAGTTCTTCTCTTGGAGTGAGAAACATTGTTCCCAACCATAACTGATTTTCCGGTAAGTTGACAAATCCTTGACATATGCTTGACGTTTGAATACTTTATTAATGTAAAAAGCGAGCGCAAAGAAACATATATTTTAGGAATAAAGCAAATAAAAAGAAGAAATATAAAACTTTTTTTCAGGTGCTTAATCTATTGCATTTCTTGGATGAAAGCTCAATATAGCATCTTTTAAAAAGCTTTGGTCAAGATGCGTATAGATTTCTGTTGTAATAATTGATTCATGTCCTAGCATGTCTTGTATAGCTCTAAGGTTAGCCCCACCCTCAATGAGGTGGGTAGCAAAGCTGTGGCGAAAGGTGTGTGGTGAGATTACTTTTTGCAATTGTATGCGTTGTGCCAAATCTTTAACAATAATAAAAATCATCACGCGGGTGAGCTGTTTTCCTCTGCGATTTAAGAAAATATAGTTTTCATGTCCAGGCTTAATTTCAAGCTTAGCCCGGTCATTATTTTTATAAGCATCAATTTCGATTTCGACCGTTTTACTCAGAGGAACCAATCTTTCTTTATTCCCTTTACCCATCACCCGAACAAATCCTTCGTCATAAAACAGGTCTGTAAATTTCAGGTTGATTAATTCACTAACCCTAAGTCCGCAGCTATAGAGGACCTCTAATATGGCTCTATTTCTTTGCCCCTCTTTACTGCTTAGATTTACAGCGCTGATCAGCCCATCAATCTCTTCTATGGAAAGGACTTCGGGAAGCTTTCTACCTATTTTGGGTTGTTCTAGCATTTCGCTAGGGTCCAAGGTAATTATGTTTTCGAGAATGAGGTAGCTAAAGAATTGTTTGATCCCTGATATGATCCTAGCTTGAGACCGAGCGCTTAATCCTAAGTCGTACAATTCAGTAATGAATAACTTTAAATGCTGGTATTCAACATCTTTTACATTTAATTCTTGCTCGCAACAATAGCTTGTAAGTTTATTTACATCATCCTGGTAGGCTAAAATTGAATTGGGGGATAGGCCCTTTTCAATTTTTAGGTATGAAACAAATTCAGTAATATAGCGGCTCCAATTAGACACATGATGAAATTAGCAATAATTAACGGGCCAAATTTAAATCTCTTAGGTTCTCGTGAGCCTTCTGTTTATGGAAACGAAAGTTTCGAAAGCTATTTGCAGGGAATGAAAAAGCGATTTGAGCTAGAATTTCATTATTTCCAGTCGAATATAGAGGGTGAATTAATTGACAAGCTTCAAAGTTTACAATGTGATGGGATCATTTTTAACGCTGGTGGCTATACCCATACAAGCGTAGCGCTTAGAGATTGTATTTCTTCAATTAAAACCCCTGTTGTCGAGGTTCATATTTCAAATATTTATGCGCGTGAAGCTTTTCGTCATGAATCCCTTTTGGCACCTGTTTGTACAGGAAGTATTGTAGGTCTTGGTTTATTTGGCTATGACCTCGCCGTATCTTTTTTTATGAAGCAATGAACTTTTTAAGATAACGGATGTACGGAAAGGAAAAATCATATGAAAAGCTTTCTTCTTTGTACTCTTTTAGGCTCCTCACTTCTGACGCCGACCATCGACCATCTGAAACTTATTGATCATCAAGAGTTAACGGCCGATTCTAAAGTCAAAACTTCACGAAAAATCCAATTGGTTATTTTATTTGACACCTCCAATAGTATGGATGGCCTACTTGATCAAGCCAAATCACGCCTTTGGGAAATTGTAAACGAATCTGGTTCGTTGCGGTATAACGGTCAAATTCCCATCTTAGAAATAGCCATGTATGATTACGGTAATACTGGGATTAGAGACGCTAATTTTGTCAGAAAGCAGCTTGATTTTACTTCTGATCTTGATCTGGTTTCTCAGAAGTTATTTGGTTTGAGAACCAACGGCGGTGATGAATATTGTGGTGCTGTAATTAAGGATGCTGTTTTAGATTTGAATTGGTCCAAGGATTCGAAAGATTTAAAAATGATATATATCGCAGGTAATGAGCCCTTTAATCAGGGGCCTGTTGCTTTTAAGGAGGCGTGTTCAATTGCTAAAAACAAAGATGTTATTGTAAATACGATTTACTGCGGTGATCGTATGAGAGGTGTTCGTGAATTTTGGAAGGAAGGTGCTACCTGTTCAACGGGCGACTATTTTAATATCAATTCAGATCGCGAAGTTGTATTTATACCAACGCCTTATGATGATGAGATCAATCAATTTAGCCAAAAGATGAATTCAACTTATGTTTCATATAATCACTTTGGTAGCGACAGAATGGATAATCAAATAGAGCAGGATCAAAACGCATTGAAAATGGGGGTTTCCAATGGAAGCCTAAGGGCTAAAGCGAAAATATCGGCGAATTACAGCAATAGTTCTTGGGATCTCATTGATGCCTATCTAGCGGATTCTATGGTGGTCTATAAAATGAAAAAAGATGATTTGCCTATAGAGCTTAGAGGAAAGACAGCCGAGGAGCTACAAGAAATTGTGGACCAAAAATTGACAGAGAGAAATGAGATCAAATTAAAAATATCCGATTTGAGTGTAAAGCGAGAAGCCTTCATAATGAGGAAGAAGGAGGAAACGAATGTAGATGAGACAGATGACTTTGGGTCCGCTATTAATCAGAGTATCCTCAATAAAGCGATTGATCTTGGTTTTGACAAACCCATGCAGTAGGTATTTGTAATTGTGTTACTTTCGCATTATGGAAACGATTGTAAAGTACTTTGAAAGTATTGACCCTGTTTTAGCCGCACTAATAGCGACTACATTTACTTGGTTAGTGACTGCAATGGGGGCTTCGTTGGTTTTCTTTTTCAAAACCATGCATAGAGCTGTTTTGGATGGGATGCTAGGATTCACAGGAGGCGTTATGGTTGCCGCTAGTTTCTGGTCCTTACTTAATCCCTCTATTGAGCTCTCAGAGAGAATGTACCCTAATATGATTTGGATGCCTGCGGCAGTTGGTTTTTTAGGTGGAGCGCTTTTTCTGTTCTTTCTTGACAAGAGCCTTCCGCATCTACATATTAACTTTAAAGAATCTGAAAAAGAAGGTGTAAAAACGCAATTTCATAAAACGACTTTACTTGTCTTGGCCATAACGCTTCACAATATTCCTGAAGGATTGGCTGTTGGTATTTTGTTTGGAGCTTCTGCTCACGGCATCGAAGGGGCTTCAATTGCTGGTGCGGTGACCTTGGCCATTGGAATTGGTATTCAGAACTTCCCTGAAGGTTTTGCTGTCGCTATGCCGCTAAGAAGGATTGGTGTGAGTCGCTTCAAAAGCTTCTGGTATGGTCAGCTTTCTGCAATTGTAGAACCTATTGCAGGTGTTTGTGGCGCTTTGGCAGTCATTTATATGGAGCCTATCCTACCATTTGCCTTAGCCTTTGCTGCGGGTGCGATGATTTTTGTCGTTGTTGAAGAGGTGATACCAGAAACCCAAAGAGATAAATACACGGATATCGCTGTTTTAGGTTTTATTGGAGGTTTTTTGGTGATGATGATCCTCGATGTTTCCCTCGGTTAAGCTGTACTAATCTGCTATTCTAATCCAATAAGAACCTCCGTGTCTTTCAACTTTTCTTAGGTTTTCGTGTTCCCAAATAGGAGCTAGTTTTTCTGAAAGCTCTTTGTCTTCAAAAATGAAATAATTCGGCATGATGGTTTCATACTTTTTTGGATTTGCCAGGATATACATCGCCAAGCCATATTGCTCTGAATAGAAACGATCGCACATGAATTGTGGATAGTCATAAGGGAGGTAAATGTCATGAATATGAACGATGACACCTTTTTTTAGCCTTGGGAGGATTTCCATGAAAAAAACCATGGCGTCAGAGTTGGGTAAAATGCGATGGGAATTATCTACAAAAAGAATATCATTTTCTTCTAATTCTTCAATTAATTTAAGGTCAATATTCTCAAATGGCTTTCTAATAACTTCGTCTGCTAGGCTGTCGATTTCTGCACGAGGTTGTGGATCAATAGAAATTATTTTGGTGTTTAAGCCCTGTTCTTGTTTTGCTTTAAAGGCGACCTTGGTTGAATTCCCCGATCCAATTTCAATGTATTTTTTGGGCTTATTAATCGCCAACATGGTATAGATGCTAATAATGTCCATGCCTGGTAGAAAACCATTATTCCACGTTGGTTTAATAGCGTCAGTTTCTTTGTCAGAAGATTTAATTTCCCAAATGTTTTTTTTAAAACTTAGTGCCTTTTCGATCACAGATTGGTAAGATTCTCTATTTGCATTAATTAAATTATAGAGCTCCTTATGGGGTGGTTTCCCATGGCCATATCTAGGTTTGAATTCCACTTTGTATTCCAAAAATAGATTTTGGTATTTTGCACTTAGAAATCTGTATAATTCTTTGATCATTGTTTGCTATTCATTCTTTTTAAACTAAAAAAGAGTTTATAGGAGCAAAGATAGACAAGATAACGCAATAGAAATAAAAACTAGATGCTTTTGATGTGTTGGTTTGTTTAGGATAGGGCCTTTAAATCGGTGCGGTCTCAACTAATTCACAGAGCTCTATTCGTTTTCCTTTTTCATCACGTATCACTGAAAAACGAGTGTTTTAAAACTCTGAAACATCATGTTCAATTTGAATTTTATGGTTTTTTAAGACGCCAAGAAAGTTCGCAAGATTTTTCACTTGATATTTCTCGTTGCGTATCTCTTTACGCGTTTCTGTTTCTTTATCGCCATTTAAAGACGATAAATCTGAAAATAGATCTAAGTAGGTAGAGTAGTCCTTTAGATCTCGGAGAGTGTTTTTATTCATTTAGTCCATAGTTCTTGTTGTTTATTCACACTATGGCTTTATTCACTTGCACATGAATATAAGAGAGAGACTATACGTTCACATCTTATTAATTATCGGACGTATAAACATCTATTTGGGTTGCAATCATTTTATAAAATCAGACTGATTTAATGTTTTGTTAATATGAAAAGAAAGGTGTTTTTAGTGTAAGTTGCTGGATGACATGTTTTTATGAAATCAGATATATAAAGTTAAGATTCAGTAAATAAAAAAACATATGCTAAGCCTCATTACATCTGTAAAAGATTTCTATAATTGGACATATGTGGTGCTGGTTCGTATTCCTTTATAAGGACGATATACACCTTTAATTCATAACGAAGATATATCCGTTTAGGGAGGTAGCGATGCAAAGCCAAATGAGATAGGGTAATAGAAAAAGGGAATAAAGCTTCATGTCTTTCTTGAAACGGAATAATATGTAGGCCATTAACAAGCTTAATAAGCTAATAATACAGAGGCCTAATGTTGCATTTTGAAAATAAAAAAATGCAGGATTCCAAGCCACGTTTAAGATCCATTGAATTACAAATAAGATTCCTAATTCTTTTTTATTGCTCTGTTTATTCCAAGCGAGTGCCATATAAATAGTGAAACAGATCATGATGCTGGTCCATGCAAACCCAAATACCCAACCCGGAGGCGTCCAGGGGGCTTTAATTAACAGCGTGTACCAATCAGACGAAACACCTTTCCCCGTGAATAGGCCTCCTAAAGCTAAGGCTCCAAAGTTGAGGATGAAAAAAATAGCGGATCTTATGAGATTCATGAATTCTGATTTTATTGGAAAAGTTCTAATATAAAAAAAAGCCTGTCATAACTGACAGGCTTTTAAAAACATATATGTTCAATGTAATCCTTAGATTACTTTTACATTCAATGCATTTAATCCTTTAGGACTTTCTTCGACATCGAAGCTTACTTTGTCCCCTTCATTGATTTCATCAATTAATCCATTTGCATGTACAAATACATCTTTTCCACCTTCATCTTGTGTGATGAATCCAAATCCTTTAGAATTGTTGA
>CAJJCU010000021.1 GCA_905182775.1 uncultured Flavobacteriales bacterium | reverse complement strand
CTTGATTTAATTACTGTGGCTTTTATGGGCAAGTTTGGTAAAAAGCCAATGCATTTTTTTGGTGCTCTCGGTTTACTCATGTTTTTGATCGGGTTTTCATTGATTTTGTATTTAGGAGTTGACAAGTTGTTTATTCATAAAAGTGCAAGGTTATTAGCGGATCGAAGTGAGTTTTATATCGCACTAATCTCCATGGTTACGGGAATTCAGTTTTTTATGACAGGGTTTATTTCCGAATTAATAGGAAGGAATTCTTCCACTAGAAATGTTTATTTAATTGAAGAAGAAATAGGAAATGATAAAGGATTGGAATCTTGATGCTTCATGGTCTCTATTTTTAGATCGTGACGGCGTCATTAATGAGCGTGTTTTTGGTGGTTATATTTTAAACAAAGCTGATTTTGTTTTTAAAGAAGGTGTTCTCGAGACTGCTTCAAAGTTGTTTGTGCATTTCAAAAGAGTTTGTGTTGTCACCAACCAGCAGTGTATAGGGAAGGGTATGGTAACCCATTCTGAAATTCAAGAGTTACATGCATTTATGGGGCGTAAATTAGATGCGAACGGGGCGCATATTGACGAAGTTTTTATTGCTCCAGAACTCAATAATGAACGTTCCATGCAAAGAAAGCCGCGTCCTAAAATGGGTCTTTTGGCTAAAGCGCTTTATCCAGAGATAGATTTTTCAAAATCGATCATGGTTGGAGATACGGACTCAGATATTGAGTTTGGTAAAAACCTTGGCATGAAAACTGTTCTTATCGTATCAAAAGAAGTATGTTATTCGTCACCTGATTTAAAAGTGACTTCATTAAAAGAATTCAATTCCTTATTGAAATGAGATTTTTAATCGGTTTAGCTCTCGTATTTTCAATTGCTGATTTAGCGGCTCAGCTGAATCAAGTAGATTCCTTAGATCGGAAGCAAGGTCTTTGGGTCAAGACCCAAGAGGGTTCAAAGCAGATTGAGTATAGAGGTAGCTTTAGAGACGGAATTCCTGTTGGTCAATTCAGGTATTATTATCCTACTGGACAGGTGAGGTGTATCATTGAGCACATCAATCCTGATGACGCATATGTAACCTTTTACTTTACCAACGCTGAGGTTATGTCGGATGGCTTTTACAAAAATGAGCGACGTGACTCATTGTGGCTGACTTACGACCGCGATGGGGCAACCTTATTCGCCGAGCATTATACTAAAGGAAAACTTAATGGAAAAAGAGTTGTCTTTTACTTAAGGGATCAAATTGAATTTGGGTCGCTCAATGTCTTGTCAGAGACAGTTTATAGAGAAGGCTTGAAAGAAGGGTCTTATATTGCTTTGTTTTCATCTGGTAAGCTAAAGGAAAGAGGTCAGTATCATTTAGATGAAAAGAAAGGGGTTTGGAAAATATTTAATGCGGATGGGTATCTAGATCATACTATGGTATTTAAGGCTGGTTTGAAGCATGGTTGGTTTGAGTTTTTTAACGCTGATGGTTTACTTGTGGACCGTGTACTATATCAAAATGACAAGCTTTTGAATAAAGATGAGATAATTCGCTTTATGGAGCGTTGTGAAAAAATGGGCATCGACCCTAACGATTAGATTTTGTAACTTTATTTTCTATGAGTAAATCTGTATACGTCATTTCCTTGTTGCTCTTATTGATTTCGTGTGGTAAGGACCAGCCATCCTTTGACCTCAATACCTATGAGTCTTACTTTCCTATTGAGATCGGTAGCTACGTTGATTATGAAGTCATGGAAATTAACCATGACATTAATGCGGAGATCCAACATGATACGCTCTTCTATTTCCTTAGAACTTCTATAGGTGATACGATTACCGATAACGAAGGGAGAATTGCGAATAAGTTTTTAAGAAAGAAAAGGAATGCCCTCAGTGAACCTTGGGTTATTTCAGACGTTTGGACTGCGATCGTTAGTGAAAACAAGCTTGAAGTTACAGAAGAAAACTTGAGAAAAGTTTGGTTGTGCTTCCCGCCTAAATCATTCACTTCCTGGGATAAGAACGCCTATAACGTGCAAAGTTCCGTTGAATGTACTTATGAATCGATTCATTTCCCATTGACAATTGATAACTTAACTTTCGATAGTGTGCTTACCGTAGAGCAAGAAGATGTATTGAATCTTGTTTCCTTTCGGCGAAAATACGAGCAATATGCAAACCACGTTGGGCTTGTGAATAAATATTACAAGGATTTGAATATTTTTAATTTTGACACCTTAAACATCCAGTCGGGAAGTGAATTAAACTATAAATGCTTAGGATTTGGAACCGAATAATAAAGCCCCGCTAAAGATTGTTTTTTTTTCAGCGCTACCGCCTTTTAGAGGGGGTATATCTAGCTTTAGTAAATTTTTAGTAAATGCCTTGAAGTCGAAAGTAGGGATACATGCCTTTACCTTTAAAAAGCAATATCCTGATTTTTTATTCCCGGGAGAAACTCAGTTTGAAACCAATCAAAAGGAGACTTTTCCTAGAGTGGTCACAAGCTACAACCCCTTTACTTATTTTCGCGCATCACGAAGGCTCAAGGCGGATCAGCCCAACGTTTTTGTCGCAAATTATTGGATGCCTTTTTTTTCGCCTATGTATGTTTTTATGGCAAAACAATTTTCAAAATCCGTTTGTAAGGTTGCGCTCATTCATAATTTGACGCCGCATGAAAAACGATTTTTTGATAAAAAACTAAACCATTGGTTTGTCAATAACTTTGATTTGTTTGTTGTTCTTTCTGAAAAAGTAAGACAAGATGTTTTGAGCTATAATCCAAATGCCTTATGCAAGGTTATAGGCCATCCAAAGTACGAGCAATTTGGAGTAAAGAAAGACAGGCAGACACACAGAGCTAACTTGGGGATTGATACGTCTGAAAAAGTGTTGCTGTATTTCGGATTGATCAGAGATTATAAAGGCTTAGATCTCTTGATCGATTCCTTGAATTTTTTGGATGATTCCTATGTTCTTTTGATTGCAGGCGAAGTCTATGGAGATAAGAAAAAGTATGGTCAACAGATTGAGCAGCTAAAAGATAAAAAAGTCATTTTTCATGATGCATTTATTCCTGATGAGGAGGTTGTGAATTATTTTAGTGCTGCTGATTGCTGCGTTCTACCTTATAAAAGCGGCACTCAAAGCGGTATACAAGCGATCGCTAATTCTTTTCAAGTACCTGTTTTGGTTTCAACCAATGGAGGTTTGCATGAGGGCGTTTTGGATGGTCAAAATGGCTTCGTTTTGGATTCAATTGAGCCAAAGGCTATTGCATCAAAAATACTAGAGGTCTTTTCTGGAGGTAAATTACAAATTGTAAAAGAAAATTTACACCTTCATCAGCCGGTTAAGCAAGATGAGTGGTCCGATTTTGCTGATGAGTTATTGGATTTTATTTCATTGAACAATTCTAAGCGTTAAAAGGATTTCTAACATTATATGATTTCCAATCTTATATGGGTTTTTATTTGAATATGAGTAATGTAAATTCTATATTTGCACGCTTATTAAAACATTAATCTGAAAACTCATGCGCATTAAAGGATTCTTTTGGTTTTTAACCATTTTATTGACCGCTGTTTGTTTGTACCAATTGTCTTTCACTTGGGTAGCTAACGACGTTGAAAGCGATGCTGGAAAAACCGCCGATCAAACTATTTTAAAAATCAAAAAGGAAGCTATGGCTTCCAATAATGGAATTGCTGTTGTGGGAACCAACAATGATACTATTGACTTTAATCAACCTGAGTCTGTTGAAATAGCAAAAGGGATTTTAGTGAATCAGATTCTGAGAGGAAAAGCTGACAAACCCGTTTATCCTATTTTAGGTTCTACTTTTTCTGAGGTTAAAAAGAGATCTTTAGCTTTCGGTTTGGACCTTGTAGGTGGAATGAGCGTTACGCTTGAGATTTCGACACCAGACTTTCTTAAGTCACAAGTCAAAAACCAAAATGACGTTGCTTTTAAAAAGCCATTTGAGCAAGCTTTAGCTGAAAAGAGTTCAAATTCATCTGCAGACTTTCTTACTTTGTTTTTCGATGCATTTAAAAAATACAACGATGGTTTAAAACTGAATGCCATTTTCTACGGAGAAGGTATTGAAATCACAACAACTGATGAGGCTGTTGAGAAATCATTGAGACTTCGAATTAGTGATGCCATGAATGGGATTGAAAATGTGATGAACAAGCGGATCAATCAATTTGGTGTAGCACAACCTAATATTCAAAAAGACGAAGCGAATAACCGATTATACATTGAACTTCCTGGTGTTCAGGATGAGCGAACCGTAGCGGAGAAGCTTCAGTCTACGGCGAACTTAGAATTTTTTGAGACTTATTCATTCGATCAGATTCAGGCGGACTGGACCGAGGCAATCCGTTTGTCTTCGCAAGATGAAGGTTTTGAAGTAGATACGACCGAAGAAATTTCTTTTGACGATCCAATTGATGCGTCTGCAAGTAGTTTAGCAACCTTACTTCAGTCCGCTGGAGGTTATGCGGTTGGTTATGCTGCAGGTGATTTAGAAAAGTCAAAAGTTTCGGCTTTGTTAAGTCGCTCAGATATTGCTTCCCAATTTGACAGTCAGGTACGCTTTATGTGGGGTGCGGATAAAGATTTTGTCGACAATGCTAAAAAGAAAAAAGGATGGTTTTTATATGCTTGTAGGGTTCCTGAAAATGGAAAGGCGAGAGTAAATGGCAGCCACATTGCAAGAGCAAGTCAAGGATATGATCAGGTTGCAGGTGATATTACTGTCGATCTATCGATGAATGATGAAGGAATGGACCAATGGGGTCGAATGACAGCAGAGAATGTAGGTCGTCTTGTAGCTATAACCATGGACAATGTTGTTTATAGTGCCCCTCAGGTTCGTGGCGCAATCAATAACGGAAACACACAGATTTCAGGAAGCTTTACCTTTGATGAAGCAAATGATTTGGCGGGTCTTTTAAACGGTGGTGCACTTCCTGCTCCATTAATTATCAAAGAAAAAACAAAAGTGGGTCCAACCATCGGTAAAGAAAATACACGTGCTGGTTTGATTTCTTTTGCTGTAGCTTTCTTGGTTGTTTTGCTTTATATGTTTTTCTACTATGGAAAATCAGGTATTGTAGCCGATATCGCTTTGCTAGCGAATGTTGTCTTCATCTTTGGTTCCTTAGCTTCTTTTGGGGCTGTGCTGACTTTAGCAGGTATCGCGGGTATTGTTTTAACGATTGGTATGGCGGTTGATGCGAACGTTCTTATTTTTGAGCGTATTCGTGAAGAGCAGGCCAAAGGAAAGGATTTGGCGAGCGCAGTTCAAACTGGTTTTCAAAAGGCATTGTCATCCATTATAGATGCCAACGTAACAACACTTCTTACTGCAATCGTTCTTAAAGTATTCGGAACAGGTCCTATTGAGTCTTTTGCGACAACTTTAATAATCGGTATATTTTCTTCTGTATTTGCTGCATTAATTATATCTAGAATGATATTTGAGTGGTACTTAGGGAAAGGAAAGACGATTGAATTTGACACGAAAATCACTAAAAATGCCTTTAAGGGATTGAATATCAATTTCCTTGATAAAAGAAAGGTGACTTATTTACTCTCTACGGTTCTTGTTATAGGTTCTCTTGCATTACTTGTAACTAAAGGAATTTCTAAATCAGTTGAATTTTCCGGTGGTAGAACTTATTCTGTTAAGTTTGATAAATCTGCAGAGAATCAATCAGAGTATATTAAAAAGCAGCTTACGGCATCGATGCCTGGATCTTCAGTTGATGTTAAGACAAAATCAAGTTCCTTTAATGTGGAGATTACTACAAATTATTTATTAAACAAGGAAAATGCTGAGAATGATGTCAAGGCTAAACTTGTTGAAGCAATGGAAAGCTGTAAAGCGAATCTTGGTGGTTATTACATTGAGCCAGAATCAAGATTTGTTTCAAATACGGTTTCTGAAGAATTAGAGGATTCTTCCAAAATCTCTATAATACTTTCATTGATCATTATCTTCGCATATATCTTTATCCGTTTCGGAAAATGGCAATATTCAGCGAGTGCAATTTTTGCTTTGTTCCATGACGTTATTATTGTTTTAGGGATCTTTTCTCTCTTTGGAGATATGCTTCCTTTCAATATGGATTTGGATCAAGCCTTCGTTGCCGCTATACTAACGGTGATTGGTTATTCGATAAATGATACGGTTGTTGTTTTCGATAGGATACGTGAAGATTTATCTTGGAAGCAAGAAGCTGATTTCAAATCTGAAATTAATGGAGCTTTGAATTCTACTTTGTCAAGAACAATTAATACTTCGATGACGACGCTCGTTGTCTTGTTAATCATCTTTGCTTTTGGAGGTGCAGCAATAAAAGGATTTATTTTCGCATTGATTATCGGAATACTTGTTGGTACCTATTCTTCGATGTTCGTAGCGACACCTTTACTTGTTGATTTAACGAAAAAGATTCAGCTTAAAAAGTAGTACATAACATTTGGTTAAGCCTTCTCATTTTAATGGGGAGGCTTTTTTATGCTTATAATTTCTGTTGATTTATTCTACAACCATAAGACAGCTGCATACTTGCTGCGTCATGGTCATTCTAATGGAATCATCCAATAGAATGGAACAGCTTTTATCAAAGGGTTCAATCGAGATAATTTGAACTGTATCTCCAAGCTTTATTTTTTTCTTATTAAGAAAGTCTAGTAGCCCAAACGAACTATTCTTCAAGGCAACAATTGTTACTTTTTTATTTGGATGAATTTGATCCAGTGTCTTATAATGTTGCGCTGCGATTTGACCGTTTTTATCTGGAATAGGTGAGCCATGGGGATCTGTTTTAGGAAAGCCTAGTAATTCATCCATCCTGTCAAAAAAACCTTCGGATTTAATGTGCTCAATTTGTTCGGCAATATCATGAACTTCCTCCCATCCAAACCCCATTATTTTTACCAAGAACATTTCTGTTAGCCGGTGCTTTCTGATTACAGAAGCTGCCATCAGTCCGCCCGCTTGAGTAAGTGTTATGGGTTTGTATTTTTTATAATCGACCCAACCCTTTTCTTGAAGTTTTTTGACCATATTATTTACTGTAGGGGCACTAACGTCCAACTCCTTACTGATATCCGTCAAGGAAACTGCTTCATCCTTTTGGCTCAGAGAATAGAGGGCTTTTAAATAGTTTTCAATTGCAATGGTCGCCATAATTATTTTTTTACGAATATAAATATAGTCTAATTTTCATAAGCATAATAAAATTGTTAGATTTGTCTAACTTTTTTAGTAGATCAAACACATGCACAAATTATCATCCTCAAATCTGTTCTTATTGTTTCTGGCTTTTTGCAGCTTTTTTTCTACCCACTCACAAGCAAATATTGCAGGTGTTGTATCAAACGAGTTTGGTTCGGTTGAATTTTCTAGGGTGTCTATTTATCCAGTCAATAAGAACGTTTTAACCAACACCCAAGGAATGTTTGAATTTGATAATTTGGCTTATGGGACTTATGTGATTAAGGTTTCTTCTATTGGGTATAAAGCTATATCTGATACGGTAGAGGTATCTCAGTTTAAGCCGAATCTCCAGCTTAATTTTATATTTAGTGATCCTGTAATGGAGCTTGATGCTATTGTTGTTACCGGAACCAAAACGTATAAGAGAAAAACCAACTCAAATGTTATAGTGAATGTTTTGACAGGCGAAAGTTTAGAGGCTTTACAGTCGTGTAACTTGGCAGAGGGGCTTCGTTTTCAGCCAGGATTGCGTGTCGAAACAGATTGCCAAACTTGTAATTACACTCAGTTGCGGATGAATGGTTTGGCAGGAGGGTATTCTCAGATCTTAATTAATGGGAGGCCAATATTCAGTCCGTTAACGGGCTTGTATGGCCTTGAGCAGTTGCCTGTGAATATGATTGAGCGGGTAGAGGTTATTAGGGGAGGAGGGTCTTCTTTATATGGCTCTAGTGCGATTGGAGGAACAGTTAATGTGATTACCAAGCTACCTCGGAAAAACAATTTTGATTTGAACTATGCCTACCAGAGCATCAATGCCATGAGTTCAGATCAAATTTTAAATGGAAATTATACTGCGGTCGCTAAGGACCGGAATATGGGACTTTCTCTTTTCTTTAGTTCTAGGCGGCGTGAATTTTATGACCATAATGCGGATGGCTATTCTGAACTTCCTCTGCTCAATAATAATTCTTTTGGAATTACGTCCTTCTTCCTGCCTAAGGAGAACCATAAGCTAGAGCTGAGTCTCAGTAATTTAAATGAGTATCGATTCGGTGGTGATATGCGTGATGAACTGCCTACCCATCAGAGAGGGCAAGCAGAAGAAAGAACGCATCATGTTTGGATGGCGAGTGGAGACTATCAAATTAATTTCAATAAGGACCTTTCCTCTTTCATCCTTTATGCTGCTTATCAGTATACCAACCGCGACCACTATACTGGCATCTTCCCTGATGATTCTATTGACATTATAGCGCATATAGAAAATCCCCCATATGGAGTTTCAGATGTTTCTACTGTTAATACGGGCATACAATTAAACCATAAACTTGTCGACTTTCTCATAACTGGTTCGAATGTCATCACTTTTGGTGCTGAATTTTTACGGGATGTCGTTTTTGATGAAATTCCAGCCTATAATTATTTAATTGACCAGCAGATTGAGGATATTGGTATGTTTATTCAAAGTGATTGGGCACTGTTACCAAATCTCAACCTTTTGTCTGGTTGTCGAGTGGATGCACATAATTTGGTTGATAAGCTGATCTGGAGTCCACGTGTTTCTTTACTTTATAAACTGAAAAAGAATACCCAATTTAGACTCAGTTATGGTGCTGGGTTTAGGGCACCTCAAGCATTTGATACAGATTTACATATTGCATTTGCTGGAGGAGGCATATCTCGAGTTACCCTATCGCCTGAATTACATGAGGAACGATCTGAGAGTTGGAGTGCCTCTGTAAATTTTGACAAGCCCTACACTAATTTCATAGCGGGTTTTACGCTTGAAGGTTTTTATACGAAATTGGAAGATGCCTTTTTTTTGCAGCCAAATGGTGAAGATGCCTTTGGATATCTTTTTGAAAAACAGAATGGTCAAGGTGCTTCTGTTCAGGGCGTAACGCTAGAGCTAAGAAGCAATTACAAAAGAAAGCTACAGCTTGAGGCGGGTATAACAATTCAAACAAATGAGTTTGAGAAGCCTGTGGAATACATAGAGGGTTTGCCTAGTTTAACAAGATTTGTTCGGACACCTAATGATTATGGTTTTGCAGTTTTGAACTTCAATCCAAATAAGCGCTTTGGTATGAACCTAAACTATGTATATACAGGAGGAATGTTGGTTCCGCATTTCGCCGGGGCTCCCAATCAATCTGAGGATGAGATTGTAAATACTTCTTCTTTCTCCAATGTAAGTTTGAAATTTACTTATTCGATGAAAATCAACAAGGGTAAAATAAAACTTGATTGGTATGCGGGTATAAAGAATGTTTTTAATGCTTATCAGGAATCTTTTGACATAGGTAAAAACAGAGATAGTAATTTTATATTTGGCCCTTCACAACCTCGGACCTTTTTTGGTGGAGTTAAAATTAGCACCGGTAAATAAAAAATATCTTGGCTTGTCTTCTCAAAATAAGTAACTTGTTTTTTTATAATAATTAAGATGTTGAAGATTCTTTTATCGCCCGCAAAATCAATTTCCAAAGATCAAATTACGTTTGGAAATCCAACCCAGCCTATTTTTGAACAAAAAGCCATGGTTTTGGCTTCCTTGCTCAAAGGTTTTAAGCCAGAAGAACTTTCGCAGCTAATGTCAATTTCTCCTGCATTAGCAGATTTGAATTGGTCTCGATTTCAGGACTGGAAACCATTACATACGAATGCCATGCCTATTCAACCTGCTTTGGCTTTTACAGGTGAGGTCTATAAAGGGCTAGATGCGCTTACTTTTGATCAATCTGATTGGGATAAAGCACAAGCTTCGATACGAATACTCTCTGGCCTATACGGTGTTTTAAAGCCATTAGACGGCATCCAGGCTTACCGTTTAGAAATGGGCACAAGACTAAAAGTGAATACGAGCATTAACAATCTCTATGAGTTTTGGAAAGCGGACCTTACCAAAGGGTTTGTTAATGAGCTTTCATCAAATGATGTCGTTGTAAACCTAGCATCTAAGGAGTATTCAAAGGTTTTAAATTTCTCTATGATTCCAAACCCCGTTGTGACACCTTTATTTAAGGATTACAAAAATGGCAAACTTAAAACCATTATGATGTATGCTAAAAATGCCAGAGGATGCATGGCGCGTCATATAATTAAGGAGGGGCTCACCAATAGCGAAGAACTAAAAGAAGCTGATGTTAAGGGGTATCGATTTACTGAAGACCTGTCTTCTGCCTCAGAATGGGTGTTTACACGTTAAATTCGAAAGTCTCATTTTTTTCTAGAATATCCCACGTATGGTCTGCAAGTAACTTGACACTCGCGACAAAATCAAATGTGTTTACTTTTTTACCCCACTGATTAGGTCCTATTAGAGATAAGAGAAACATGCCACTTTCCCTTTTATATAAATGATAGGTGTGGTTAATAAAAGGCTCAAATCTTGATTCTGCTGAATAAATAAATTCAGAAATCTTTTTGCGGTCGTTTAATCTTTTTGCTTGGTCAGCTAAAAGTTGCATTTGTTCATAGATTTGGCCAAGCTGCATGTCGGTTTGATGGTCCATTGCATTCAAGGCGCGGCTCTTAATCTTGCCCTCATCCTCTGGCTTGATTAATGCGCTACTTGTGTGGTGTCCATATTCTAGGCTATGCGGATTCTCCGTGATCTTGTCAGGGTCAATAGGATTTACAAATTCCTTTGGTTTTTCTTCTTTCTTTTTCATTCTAAAAATAACTAGCAAGTTTTTTACCTACCTGAGCGCCTAAAGCAACACCCATACCTCCCAATCTAACACCGATAGCGGTATTATTGTTCAGCATTTTAACAATTGGACTTTTTGTTTGTCCAACCCCCATAATTCCGGACCAAGAATAGTCAATGCTCCAAGCTTGATTTGGAAGAATAATATGATTGAGCAAATCTTGGAGTTTATTTTGAATTTTTTCGGTGGTACCGAATTTCTCGGTAGTTTCTCCAGCAACGTCAATATTCCTACCTCCCCCCAATAGAACTCGGTCGCCCACATTTCTAAAATAATAATACCCCTTTTCAAAATGAAAGGTGCCTTTTACTTTTAAATCTTTAATTGGGTTCGTGACCAATACTTGAGCCCTTGCTGGAAGAATGTCCTCATTAATCCATTGCTTTGCAAATCCATTCGTAGCGATGATGCAATTTTGAGTTTGCAGGGTTCCGTATTCCGTTTCAATATGAACTGTTTTTGAAGCATTGTCCATCGAAAGCGCTTCAATGCCATAAAGTATTTGGATGTTATTTTGGATGACCTCTTTGTGAAGTGCTTGTACAAGTTTGCCAGTGTTTATAGCTCCTTCTAGTTTGTTGCAGTAAGAAGTTTGAATTTGTTCAAAACCGAATTTTTTTGAAACCTCGAGATCTTCCGTGTAAATATTGCTAAAGCCCGTAATCTCATGCGACTTGGTATTGATGTATTCAATGAATTCTTGGTTGATATCATTCTTCACACCAGTCTCAATGAGGTCCCAAGATTTGCATGGTTCATAATGAAATGTTTTTTCATCAACGAGTTCAAATAAAGATTTGAGACCTGAGTAACGATTTGAGAATGTATCCCAAACGGTCTGCTCATCGATATTCTTTAAATCATCATAGAGTTCAGTAGGACTTCCAAAACAGGTGAAACCCGCATTTTTAGAACTCGCTCCTGTTGGAAGGTAGCCTCTTTCTATGATCACGATTCGTGCATCATTGTACTGTTTTCTTAGGTATAGCGCTGTGCTCATGCCTACAATCCCTGAACCAATTATTAGAAAATCGGTTTTCTCAAAGTAGGATGATTTCTCCCAAAAGCTTAATTCATCAAATCGAAGCATTTTTTATTCGTCTTTTTTACGCATTTTTGTATATGTGCAACAAATTTAGGTTTTTACGTTTATTGAGCACAACTGAAACAAGGTTTCTATGAATAAGGTTATTTTATTTTTAGCGTTTATCATTTCAATTGGAGCGACGGCCCAGAAAGATTTGGATATCTCTTTAGAGGGAACTGTGAATAATTTCACGTCGAAACAAAAAATATTTGGCGCTTCGCTATACATGTTTCAGAAAGGAAGAATGGTTTCTAAGTCTCTTTCAGATAACAAAGGGTTTTACTTTATCAGCGGTTCAATAAAAACGAATATCCCTTTTGAAGTCATGGTATCCAAGCCTGGTTATATTCCAAAAAAGGTTTTATTTGATTTTGGAGAACTAAAAGTTCAAAATCCCAATGGAATTCTTCAGGCAATGGAAGAATTGGTGATCGAACTATTTGAAATACGGGAAGGAGCCGATCTTAATTTTGTCAAAAACACCTATGCTGAAAAGTTTAATTGGGATGCCTCAAGAAACATAGCCGTTCCTGAGGAGAAATATAAAAAAGATATTGAGGATGAGGTTTTGAGGATTTATGCAAATGCTAATCAGGGGTCAAAAGCAGAGATTTTTAAAAAGAAGCTCTCAAGTGCATTGAAAAATAGTGCTTATTCTAAGGCGATAGAGCATATTGACTCTGCCCTTGTTTATGAACCGGAGAATAAAGCTTTAAAGTCAAAGAAAGAGGAGCTTGAATTGTTACTCGTGAAAATTAAAAATGACAAAGAGGCTCGAGAGCAATTTGAAGAATTTAAAAAGAAAGGTGATGAGGCGTTTGCATTAAATGATCTTGATGGAGCTGAAGCGAATTACAATAGTGCCTTAGAGATTATTAATGACAATCAGGTGAAATATAGGTTAGGTAAAATAGAAGAGTCTCGTAAAAGAGATGAGAAGCAATCTACTAACAACTCTCAGTTGCTTGCTTATAGGATTTCTGCTGATTCTTTACGTTCGCAAAGGTCCTTTGAAGAATGTGTTTCCAAATTAAAAGCGATACAAGTTCTTGACCCAGGTCAGCGGGCTAAAATTCAAAGTGAAATAAAAGCAGTAAAAAAAGAAGCTCAAAATTACAGATTCTCTACTTCTATTGAGAAATACATCACAACAGCACAGAGACAAAACACGGTGGATTCTTTAGATTTCGGATTAGCAAGCTATAGAAAAGCAGAGATGCTCATTAAGAAATTGTCTAACCAGCAAATGATCAATACCTATTCTGCTCAGGTAGAAAATGGAATTGCTCAGATTTCGAGTAAGAAGTTTTCGGAACAGGAGGCTTTTAATAAGCAGATAGAAAAGGCATATAGTAATGTTAGGAAAGGACCAGAATTCTACGAGTTAGCGAATCGAGTCCTTGATTCTCAGCCAATGAAAACGCGCTCAAAAGATCCTAAGGTAATCGCGATTAAGAAGCAAATAAAAAACCTTGAGGAGATGTACATTCTTAAAGAGCAAGCTTTTAGCAATCTTAGTACTAAAAAAGCACAAGCATTATCAGATCTGAAGAAAGCGTTTAAGATTGCAAATTCGAATTATCGAATTATTCCTGAAGCGGATTTAAACCAAATGAAAGATTCGCTTACAAGTTGGTCTGGCAGTTCTGATTTTATTTCAAGTGCAAATGCACCTACAACCCGATCCTCAAATTCAGGAATGGTTGTGCAATCCCCTGGCGAGCTTCATAGCGGTTCTGAATTTGAAGCCTTCAATGATTTATCGGTTACAATCAATAAGAAAAAGAGTGATCCTCTCAAGGATTTACAAGATGTTCGTAATGAGATTGATTATGAGTTGTTCTTTAGTAAAACGACTGAGTCAATTCGAAATGAAGCTGCATCAAAGGAGATGAAAACGTATTTAAATGAAATAGAGCTGAATCAAAAAGAAGTCAATAATCAAAAGGTGTTATTGCAAAATGATCTTGCTGATGCGCAGCAGCGATTGGATGCTCAGATTAAAATAAAACAAGTCAATACGC
Organism: uncultured Flavobacteriales bacterium; assembly: GCA_905182775.1. Classification (GTDB taxonomy): domain Bacteria; phylum Bacteroidota; class Bacteroidia; order Flavobacteriales_D; family Crocinitomicaceae; genus UBA952. The sequence continues at coordinate 8,778 of CAJJCU010000021.1, read as the reverse complement.
TCCGGCAACAGGAGCTATCTGCTCTACAATTAGACGAGTGGAGAACGGAGAAAGATTATATGCTCAAAATGAATTTTTTAAGTACAGAAGAAAGAAATGAATCCTTTTCTTCAAAGCAGAATTTACTAGATAATGAGCGTCAGCTCATAGAAAGGCAAAATTCTAGTGACAATGTCGAAAGGTTAGAAGGTAATCGTACTCAAATGCTCCGTTTGGGGTTTGAACAGCAACGGAAAGACTCAATTGCAAAGATAAGTGGTGAGGAAAGGATGAAGGTCATTGAAAGCTTAAAGTCCTCTCAACCGAACTACGAAACGCAAGCTAATTTTTTAAAGGATGAAAATGGGATTTTATTTCCTTCGAATCAAATGACTGAACGCGTTTTTAAAAGGAGTAATTCTCGGGGTGATGTTACCTCAGTTACGATCCAAAGAGTGGTTGTGGATCCAAATGGTTATGGTGTAGTTTATGAGCAAACTACAAATGAAAGTGGTAAGGCTTCTTATTCAAGAAATAACGCTGCGGTCACTGAAAATGTTTGGTTTAATGAGTCAACCGGAATCAATGTTCTTGAGGATTAGGTCTTTATTTTTCATTTCGTCATTTATTTCATTTATAGGTTGCGGAGATAGCGACTTAAGAACTGATTATAAGATGTTTAAGGTGTCTGGTTCAGCCCAAGGCACCAGTTATTCATTACAGGTTTTTGATACGGATCTTCATTTTACTCAAAATGAAATAGATAGCCTTCTTGATGGTTTTGATGGGAAGCTATCAACTTATCTCAATACTTCACTGGTGTCTCGTTTTAATCAGTCTTCATTCACCGATACACTCTTAAAAAAGAAAGATGTGTTTTCACAAATGTTGCTTTTAAGTGATACCGTTTTTCATTTGACCGATGGATATTTTGATCCTTCTATAAAGCCTGTAATCGATCTTTGGGGTTTTGGGACGGATAGTGAGGATGTACCGTCTACAATTTCCTTAGATTCAGCAATGCAGCTTGTTGGGTACACGCAAGGATTACATTTTGATATTGAGATTGTTGAAGATGTCATTCAGTTTAGAAAGAAGACTCCTGGTTTTCAACTTGATTTTAATGCGATCGCTCAGGGCTATTCAGTGGATCTATTGATGGATTTTATTAAGAGTAGGGGGCATGAAAATGTTTATGTTGAGCTTGGGGGTGAGATTAAGCTATCAGGAGCTAAGGGTAAAGGTCAAAAATGGAAAATAGGGGTAGAGACTCCTAAAGAGAATAATTTATCGAATGAGCAGGTGATTCATTCGGCTTTCTCTTTGTCAGACTGTGCGATTGCTACGAGTGGGAACTATAGAAAGTATTTCATTAGTGATGGTGAGCTTTATGCGCATACGATCAATCCTAAAACGGGATTGCAGAATAGACACCAGCTTTTATCAGCTACCGTGGTTTCTGAGTCCTGTGCTTTCTCAGATGCCTTGGCTACTTATTTCATGGTCGTCGGATTGGCCGAGAGTAAGCGATTTATAGAACAAAATCCAGATTTGAATATGGATGTATATTTCATTTATTCACAAGATGGTAAATATAAAAGCTATTGCTCTGATGACCTTATAGGGGTTAAAGAAGATTATAATTCATAGTCTGCTGTCAGTAACTCTTTGAATCCTTTCTAATTGGTCTATATTTCATTTTTACTTTAGTACAAAGTTTCAGAATGAAAGTACATTTTATAGCCATCGGTGGTAGCGCGATGCACAATTTAGCGATTGCACTAAGTAGAAAAGGTATTGAGGTATCTGGCTCAGATGATGAAATCTTTGAACCGTCGCGTTCACGGCTTGTTAGCCAAGGGATTCTTCCGACGGATATGGGTTGGGAAGCAGAGCGCATTGATAACTCCTTAGATGCTGTTATTTTAGGAATGCATGCAAGAGAAGACAATCCTGAATTATTAGAAGCTAAAGCCTTAAAAATCCCTATTTATTCATATCCAGAATATCTTTACGAACAAAGTAAATCAAAAAAAAGAATTGTGATCGGCGGTAGTCATGGCAAAACGACTATCACCTCCATGCTTTTGCATGTCTGTAAAAAGGAAGCTATAAATGTAGATTATATGGTCGGAGCCCAACTTGATGGATATGATTGTATGGTCCGCTTGACCGATGATGCGGAATTTATGATTCTTGAGGGAGACGAATACCTGAGCTCTCCTATAGATCGCAGACCTAAGTTTCATTTATATAAACCTGATGTGGCCCTTATTAGTGGAATAGCTTGGGACCATATCAATGTCTTCCCCACTTTTGAAAACTATATAACTCAATTTGATATCTTTTGCTCGGTAATCAATCAGGATGGACACTTAGTTTATAATCTTGAGGATCCAGAAGTCAATAAATTAGGAGACAAGTATCAAAATAAGCTGCAGGTTCAAGGCTACAGTGTTCCCTCGTTCCAATCATTGGAAGAGGGTACGATGGTTCGCTATGGCGAGGGGGCTTATCCAATGCAAATATTTGGAAGTCATAATTTACAGAATATGATGGGGGCGATGCATCTTGCCGCACATCTTGGTATCACTAATCATAGCTTTTTAAATGCAATGGCAGATTTCACAGGTGCTGGTAAGCGCTTGCAGAAGGTGATTGAAAAGAATTCCTTTGTTATGTTTAATGATTTTGCGCATTCACCCTCTAAGCTAAAAGCGACAACGAAAGCGGTCCGTGAGCAATATGGAAAACGTAAAATTATAGCCTGTATGGAGCTACATACCTTCTCATCCTTAAGAAAAGATTTTCTTCCTTTTTACAAGGGGTGTATGGAGGCCGCTGACTGCGCTTTGGTTTATTTTAGTCCAGAGGTTGTTAAGCATAAAAAATTAGAAGCACTTTCGGTAGATGAGGTGCAAAAAGCTTTTGGTGGTGGTGTTGTTGTTAAAAATAAAACGGAAGATGTACTGCGCTTTATAAGATCCTTCAAGCATGAGGATACCGTCTTGCTTATGATGTCTTCAGGTAATTTTGATGGTATTGACTACGATCTTCTCGGTGCTGAACTGATCGGTTAGGTTTTACGAAAAATAACCCGTCGAAAAATCAAAGAGATGACCAAACTATTTAATGTGGTATAGAGTAAAAGTCCCAGTAAAGAAACAGTCATGGTAAACTGAGCTGAATAGTAATTATTCATACTGTCCATCACTTGCTCTCTAATTTCATCGCTAGAAAGGTTTTCCATTGCAGGGTTCGATTTTCTAAAATCAGCAACTGCAGCTTCGTTATTCATTTTCAATTCGATTGCACTAATCTTTGAGCTATTGAATTCGGGGTAGATGGATTGGTAATAAAAATAGATAAAACTACTAACGATGATGGCGTACAAAACCCCTGGGATCATTGCGGTCTTAATGTCTTCCAATAGGTTAGACTCTGTTTCAAACCTTTTTTTAGCATATAAAGCAAGAGAAATAGCGAGTGTAACAAATAGCATGTTCGCAAACACAAATGGCTTAAGATCCGTCAAGAATACCCCAAAACTAAATGCACTGAGCTTAAGAATGATCCAAAGTAAAGCGAATCCGACTCCAATTTTAATGGATGTTTTCATTAGCGATTCATAGAGATAAGGAATTCCTCATTAGAGACAGTATTCTCCATGTGGTTTTTTAAGAATTCCATAGCCTCAACAGGGTTCATGTCGGCAATAAACTTTCTCATTAACCAAATACGTTGTAGAACATCTTTGCTTAATAGGAGATCCTCTCTTCTCGTTCCTGAAGCCGTAATATCTATAGCAGGATAAATTCTTCTGTTCGATATTTTACGGTCCAATTGAAGCTCCATGTTACCCGTTCCTTTAAATTCTTCAAAAATAACCTCATCCATTTTAGAACCTGTTTCAGTAAGCGCTGTAGCCAATATAGAAAGGGATCCACCATTTTCAATTTTTCTTGCCGAACCAAAGAATCTCTTTGGCTTGTGCAGTGCATTTGCATCAACTCCACCTGAAAGGACTTTACCTGATGCAGGAGAAACCGTGTTGTATGCCCTAGCCAATCTTGTTATTGAATCTAATAATATACAAACATCATGACCGCATTCAACCATTCGTTTTGCTTTTTCAAGAACGATATTTGCCACCTTTACATGTCGATCTGCAGGTTCATCAAATGTGGAAGCAATGACTTCAGCTTTTACACTTCGAGCCATGTCTGTTACCTCTTCAGGCCTTTCGTCAATTAATAGAACAATTAAATAAGTCTCAGGGTGGTTCGCAGCAATCGCATTGGCCACGTCTTTCAACAACATGGTTTTACCCGTTTTGGGTTGCGCGACAATCATACCTCTTTGTCCTTTTCCGATTGGGCAGAACAAATCCATGACACGCGTTGATAATGTCTCTTGTTTATGTCCAGTCAGATTGAATTTCTCTGAAGGGAAAAGGGGCGTAAGGTATTGAAAAGGGACACGGTCTCTGATATAAGAAGGGTCTCTACCGTTAATGGATTCTACACGAACCAACGGAAAGAACTTTTCTCCTTCTTTCGGTGGACGAATCGTTCCTTTTAATGTGTCTCCCGTTTTTAGACCAAATAGTTTTACTTGGTTTTGAGAAACGTAAACATCATCAGGGGAAGGTAAATAGTTATAATCTGAAGATCTTAAAAACCCGTAACCGTCTTGAATCACTTCAAGTACACCCTCTGCAGATACAATTCCGACTAGGTCATAATTACTTTTATTTTCCTTAGCTGGACGGTTGTCTTTGTGGTGCGGTTTTTTGTGATCGTTCTTTGAAGAATGTTCTTCTTTTTTCGAATCTGAGGACACGGGGCGATCATTTCTTTTAGGTTTGTTCTCTTTTGGAGCTTTATCTTCCTGTATTTTGTCTGACGGTGCTTTGTCTTTATTAGTTAGGTCTTCGGTTTTCTTCTCTTCTGAAGGTGCTTTATCTTTAGCAGTATTATCTTCTGGCGCTTTATCCTCTGCTTTCTTTGAATCAGGTTTAGTGTCTTTAGCTACTTCAGTTTTTTGATCCGTTGTATCTATTTTCGCTTCTTCTTTTGCTGGTTCAACTTTCGCTTGCACCTCAGGCGCTTCAGCTTTTATACGCTTCCTAGTTCTTTTTTTGACAGGAGTAGGTTTTTGTGATTCATCTTTTGAGGAAGAACTATTTGTTGATTCATTGTTAAACAAATCTTTGGCATCTTCAGAGGATGTGTTTTCCATTATTTTCTAATTAAGTTAAGGTTGGTTCAGATGTTTTACGACGAGATTACGTCAAATGTATATGGTTGTTATAAATACTTCAAAAAAGTTAATCTATTCTTAAAAAACTCAGGAACAGAAAGGGTATGAAAAAAGACGTACAGAAAAATAGTCTTTACTCTACAAGTTTAGCAAATTCCTTTGACATATCAATAAAAAAGATGGAATTTATGTTTTTCGTTTTTTCTTTTTGGCAGCAGGAAAAAGGATATTGTTAAGAATGAGTCTGTAGCCAGGTGAATTGGGATGTAGATTAAGGTCAGTAGGGGGGTCTCCCACAAAATGTTGGTAATCCTCAGGGTCGTGACCTCCGTAGAAAGTCCAGGTTCCTTGCCCCATCTCTCCGTGAATATATCGTGCAGTCTCTCCAGCTTTAGTTTCTCCTAGAATCAGCACGCTCGACTTTATTAATTTCTTTTTAAAGTCCGTGGTTTGGCCCATAAATCCCTTAATGACATCTTGATGACATTGGGTGAGCATCGTTGGTACCACATCCCATTTGGCTGAAAAATCAAATAAAGTGAATTCATCTATTTCTTTGGGAATAACTCTGTCTTTTCTTAAATGTGTTCCGTCGATATCTGAATATTCATAAACCATTGGGTCTTTTGTGAGTTTAAAGTCTTTGAAGGCAAAGGTTTTCGTGTAATCTAATTTTTGGTCGCTATTCGGATCTGAAGGGTCCCCGTCGAAAACGCGTTCACAGATATCTGTATTCTGCGCCGCTAATGCAATGTCAAAACTATCAGTTCCGCTGCACATTGTGAATAAAAATCCACCGCCAATAACGAAATTCTGGATGTTTTTAGCCACGGATAGCTTCAATTCAGATACTTTTTTAAATCCTAACATCTTTGCATTTCCTTCTGCAATATCTATTTGTTCCTGGTACCACTTTTGGTAGCGAGCAGACCTATAAAATTTACCGTACTGTCCTGTAAAGTCCTCATGGTGCAAGTGAAGCCAGTCATATTCTGGAAGCTTTCCCATTACAATTGAAGAGTCATAAATCTTTTCATAAGGTATTTCGGCATATTCCAATACCATGGTTACGGCATCATCCCAGGGCTGTTTATTTGGAGGGGTATAAACGGCTATTTTTGGAGGTTTTTCCAGTTGAACCAAAGCCATATTTACTTCAGGGTTTGAAATTTCACTTTTGATTTGGTTTACTTGTCCTTCCGTCAATATTTGATAGGATACGCCCCGAATCATAAGCTCTTCCTCAATGGTAACCAAGTGTGGCATTAAAAAAGACCCACCTCTATAATTCAAAAGCCATTCAACACTGACGTCTTTTTCAATCACCCAGAATGCGATTCCATATGCTTTGAGGTGGTTCTTTTGTTTTTGATCCATAAAGATCATGAGCTGTGTGGCATTTGCATAAGAAAATGACAGGAAAAAGAGTAGGAAAAAGAGTGGAGACTTCATTTTAAAAGTCGTTTTGATCCATGTCATTTTTGTTGAAATCTCCAAGATCATCCGATTGATCATTCTGGTTCATTTTACTTTTCACGGTGTAAGTCGAGTTTTCAGGGTTCAGTGCTTTGGATTTCCCATCCATCCCTTGAAGCTCATCAAAATTTGGGACTTCATTCAGGTTATCGAATCTTGCATATTGATCAATAAATCGCAACCTTACTTTTCCTTGTGCTCCGTTTCTGTGTTTGGCAATAATGATTTCTCCAATACCTGTATTGTCTTCTCCGGAATCACTGTCTGTGGTAAATCCATAATAATCAGGTCTATATATAAAAGAGACAATATCTGCATCTTGTTCAATGGCTCCGGATTCTCTAAGGTCAGAAAGGATAGGTCTTTTGTCTCCCCCACGTTGCTCTACAGATCGGCTAAGCTGAGCCAATGCAATGATCGGAACATTAAGTTCTTTTGCAATTTCCTTAATAGACCTCGAAATTGTTGAGATTTCCTGCTCTCTATTGCCGTTACTTTTTGCGCTCTCACTTGTTTTGGCTGACATTAACTGTAAATAATCAATGATGATCAGGTCAATATTGTGTTGAGATTTTAAACGACGACATTTGGCTCTAAAGTCAAAGATACTTAGGCCTGGTGTGTCATCGATGAATATAGGAGCCGTAGATAATTTCTTTATTCTCGTGTGTAGTTGCTGAAATTCATAATCCTTTAAATCTCCTTTTCTTAACTTTTCCCCGGACAAACGAGCTTCACTTGCAATGAGTCTTTTGACAAGCTGCACACAGGACATTTCTAAAGAAAATACGGCCACACCCATGTTGTGATCTACAGCGGTATTTCTTGCCATGGAAAGAACAAAAGCGGTTTTCCCCATACCAGGTCTTGCGGCTAATACAATCATATCTGACCTTTGCCATCCTGCAGTAATCTTATCTAATTCATAGAAACCAGAGGGAACACCTGAAATCCCTCCCGTATTTTTTGATGCTTTTTCTATTTCCTCAATTGCCTCATGGATTACATTTTGCATCGTTGCGGCTTGTTTACTCATATTGGTTTCTGCAATCTTAAATAGATTGGTTTCTGCATTATTGAGCAATTCGAATACATCTTTTGTGTCGTCGTAAGAATCCTTTATTATATCACCGCTTACCCGAATTAATTCTCTTTTGATATGCTTCTCAGATATAATTCTTGCGTGGTATTGAATATGCGAAGATGAGGCAACTCTATTGGTTAAAGATGAAATATAAGCGGCGCCTCCAGCAGCGGCTAATTCCCCGTTTTTTTGAAGTTGTGCAGATACCGTTACAAGATCAATTGGACTCGTGCTGGCAAATAATGAGTGTATGGTTTTAAAGATAATTTGATGCTTTGGATCGTAAAAGCTATGCTCATTTAAGATATCTATTGTATCGTCCACTGCATTTTTTTCAAGCATCATGGCGCCAAGGACAACTTGCTCTACATCAATGGCTTGAGGAGGTAGTTTTCCCATTTCGTTGATCACGCCCGATGTATTTTTGAGTCTTTGTATTGGTGTCTTTTTTCCTTCTGTAGCATCCATAAAACAAATATAGGGATTCGCGTCTCTATACGTGGTTCTTTTAAAAATATAATTTATTCACATCTTTTTAAGACTGGTTATGAACAATTGTTCATTTTATTTAAGTTCCAATAAAGCTTTCTTTGTTCCGATAGTTGAGGTGATGAAGTCAATGGCTTGTTTTGGGTTTCTTGCTGGGGAGTATTCTCGGCCGTAAAAGATGATTTGAAGGTGAAGCTTGTTCCATGTTTCTTTAGGAAACAGTTTTTTGGCATCTTTTTCAGTTTGAACTACATTTTTGCCGGATGTAACGCCCCATCTTGTTAGCAGTCGATGTATATGCGTGTCTACTGGAAATGCAGCTTGACCAAAGGCTTGCGACACCACTACGGAGGCTGTTTTATGCCCAACGCCCGGTAGTTCTTCCAAAAGCGCCATATCCTCAGGAACGTTTCCGTTATATTTCTCAACCAAAATCATGGATAGTTCTGAAATTGCTCTTGATTTTTTTGGAGAAAGTCCGCAAGGAC
>CAJJCU010000020.1 GCA_905182775.1 uncultured Flavobacteriales bacterium | reverse complement strand
ACACCAACACCTGATGTTACGCCGACACCAACACCTGATGTCACGCCAACACCAACACCTGATGTCACGCCAGTACCAACGCCAGTCGTTAATCCGGTGGCTAATGAAAATGTATTACCGGTATTAGACAAAACAGGTCTCACTTCAATTGGAGATGTTAACTTTTCTATTAACGAGTCTTCAGTGCAAAGTCGTTTCTACAGGGTTTTGAATGAAACGGCCAACCTATTAAAGTCCATGCCTGGCTCATCTATATTAATTTCGGGACATGCAGACGTAACTGGTGGTGAAGGGTTAAATGAGAGATTGGCTTTGAAAAGAGCTAATTCTATTAAGAAATATCTTATTAGTAGAGGGATTGAATCTAGTCTTATTGAAGTCGTTTCTTTTGGAGAGACCAAGCCTAAGTTCTTAAACTCAACGGCTGCAGGTCGTGCTTTAAACAGAAGGGTAGAGGTATATATCAGATAAAGCCTAACTCGATCTTAAAGAAAGCCTAATTCCAGCTTTGCTTCTTCGCTCATCATATCTTTGTCCCAAGGAGGGTCAAAAACAATAGATACTTTCGAGCTATTGACTCCAGAAATTTCTCCTACCTTGTCTTCAACTTCTTTTGGCATGCTTTCCGCTACCGGACAATTGGGAGAGGTTAGCGTCATGTCTATTTCTACATTTTTGTCCTTATCGATTTTAACTTCGTAGATAAGTCCAAGTTCATATATGTCCACTGGTATTTCAGGGTCATGAACTGACTTCAAAACATCAATAATTGTATTTTCTAAATCTTCCATTATACGTGTTTTAATGCTTCCATTTTCATTCTTTTCACCATTCCTACAAGTCCATTAGCTCGGGTCGGAGATAGATGCTCCTGCAGTCCAATTTGTTTTATAAAGAAAAGATCTTCCTTAACAATTGTTTCAGGCTTTTCTCCATCAAAAACTTTAATAAGTAGGGCTATAATTCCTTTCGTGATTATCGCGTCTGAATCTGCGAAAAAGTACATTGCAGACTCCTTATATTCTGTGCGTAACCAAACTCTTGACTGACAGCCATGTATGAGCTGGTCATCACTTCTTTTATTTTCAGGGATACTGCGAATTTCTTTACCTAGATCGATGATCATTTCATATTTTTCCATCCAGTCATCGAACAACTCAAAATCTTCAATAATCGCCTCCTGTTTCTCTATGAATGTGCTCATTTTAATATACTTAATGATCTTTTTAAGGCATTAATAAACACGTCAACCTCTTCAATTGTATTGTAAAAAGCGAAGGAAGCTCTTAATGTACCTGGTATATTGAAAAAGTCCATCAAGGGTTGGGTGCAATGGTGTCCTGTTCGAACGGCAATCCCTTGTTTATCTAGCAACGTTCCAATATCAAATGGGTGAATCTTACCAACATTAAAGGATACAAGGCTGGTTTTTTCAGCGGCTGTTCCGATTAGGGTCATTTCATCTATTTTTTTAAGCTCCTCTTCTGCATAATTCAATAACCTTTTTTCATAGGAGAATGCTTGCTTTGTGTCTATTGATTTTAGGAATTTTATAGCTGTACCTAATGCAATTCCGCCGACAATATTTGGCGTTCCTGCTTCAAACTTGAATGGCAGCTCGTTGAAAGTTGTTTCTTTAAATGAAACACGTTTAATCATGTCTCCACCTCCTTGGTATGGTGGCATTAGCTCGAGCAATTCTTCTTTACCATATAGTACACCAATCCCCGTAGGGCCAAAGATTTTATGACCTGAAAAAACAAAGAAATCACAATCTAAATCGGATACATTTATTTTTCCGTGCTGTATACTTTGGGCTCCATCAATCAATACTTTAGCTCCAAAGGAGTGCGCTTTTTTAATGATATCCTTGATTGGATTGATTGTACCAAGGGTATTGGATATGTGGGTGATAGAAATGATCTTTGTCTTTTCCGAAACCATCGTTTCAAAGGTCTCCATGTCTAACTCACCGTTTCTATTTATGGGTATTACTTTTAGAGTTAGCTTGTTTTTTCGAGCGATTAATTGCCAAGGAACAATATTGGAATGGTGCTCCATTGCACTAATCAATATTTCGTCATCTTCTTGAAGCAGGCCTCCAAATGAAGATGCGACTAAGTTGATGCTATCTGTGGTTCCTTTTGTGAAAATTATTTCTGACTCCTTACCTGCGCCGATATAATTTTGAATGAGTTTTCTAGCATCTTCATAGTCTTGTGTAGCCACCTGGCTCAGGTGATGCACCCCACGATGTATATTTGCGTTTTCGGAGTTATAGTAGCTTTGAACACGCTCTATTACTTCAAGCGGTTTTTGTGTGGTTGCCGCATTGTCGAAATAGACCAATGCTTTTCCATGCACTTCTGTTTTTAAGATTGGAAATTTAGAGCGAAGCTCTTGGATGTAGTCTGGTGTTTGATTCATTTTAATATGGCTACCGCAAATTTACACAAAGCAAACAGATCCATAAGATTGGTTTCTGTTTATTTTGCTTTCATTTCTATATATGGAATCATTATTTCTTCCATTGAAATCCCACCATGCTGGAATGTATTCCCATAATAATTAACAAAATGATTGTAGTTATTTGGATAAACGAAAAAGTCTTGCTCTTTGGCGAAAACAAATTCACTCGACATTTTTTGTTTTGGTAAATACCCTTCTTGTGGATCCTTAACGACAAATACTTCCTTGGATTTATATCCAAGACCTCTACCTACCTTGTACCTCAGGTTTGTATTTGTATTTCGCTCACCGGCAATTTTAACAGGTTGATCTACCTTAATTGTTCCGTGGTCCGTTGTAATTACTAGGTTCATTTTTTCCTCTGATGCTTTCTTTATAACATCCAGTAAGGGGGAATGTTCTAGCCAGGATATGGTTAAGGATCGATATGCAGATTCATCGTCAGCAAGCTCCCTTATTACTTCCATTTCAGTTCTTGCGTGAGAAAGCATATCTACGAAATTATAAACGAGAAAGTTGATGTCATTTTCTTTAAGCTTATGAAACTGCTCAACGAGTTTTTTCCCCGCAGCTACCTTGGTTATTTTGTTGTATGACCAACGCAGGTTGGATTTCCCAAGTCTCTTTAGGTTGGATTCTAAAAGCTCTTTTTCAAACATGTTTTTCCCGCCTTCATCCTCTTCGTTTTTCCAATATTGTGGATATTTCTTAGCAATCTCAGATGGCATGAGTCCTGCGAAAAAAGCGTTTCTCGCATATTGTGTTGCTGTTGGCAAAATTGAAAAAACAATTTCTTCTTTTTCTTTAATAAAATATTTATTGAAAACAGGCTCTAGAACTTTCCATTGATCAAAGCGAAGATTGTCAATTACAAGGACCAATGTTTTTCCTTCGGATTCTCTTTTGAAAACTCGGTCTTTTAGTATGTTGTGTATAAAAAGAGGGCTTTCTTCAACGCCATTTAACCAATCTAAATAATTGTCTTCTATGAAATTGCAAAATTGTTGGTTTGCCTCTTTTTTTTGCATTTCATAAATTTCGCTCATACCAGAATCTTCAATTTTATCAAGCTGTAGCTCCCAATAGACCAATTTCGCATAGAGCTCTTTCCATTCATTAAAATCTAGGCGGTTGTTTAAAAGCATGCCTAATTGACGAAATTCTTGTCTGTAATTCAAGCTGGTTTTATCACTCACTAGTTGACTGGCTTGTAAGTTTTTCTTGAGACTCATTAGGATCTGATTTTGATTCACAGGCTTGATCAAATAGTCGGCAATTTTGGAGCCAATAGCGTCCTCCATGATCTGTTCTTCCTCACTCTTAGTAATCATTACTACCGGAATGTTTGGTTTTACTTCCTTGATCCGGGTAAGTGTGTCAAGTCCTGATAAACCAGGCATATTTTCATCCAAAAAGACAATGTCAAAGAAAGTTTCCTGGACTTTTTCCAAGGCATCTAAGCCGTTTGTGACTCCATCGACCCTATATCCTTTAGACTCTAGAAAAAGAATATGTGGTTTGAGAAGATCAATTTCATCATCTGCCCATAAGATATTTCCTGAATTAGTCATTCTTTTACGTTATTTTTGAGGTAAGTATTAAAAGTAAACATTTGCAAGCGAATCGAAATCGAAACAACAAGAAGAAAATCATTAACGACCCAATCTATGGTTTTATTTCGATTCCTGATGAATTTATTTTTGACGTCATTGAACATCCTTACGTTCAGCGCTTGCGTAGAATATCTCAGCTTGGCTTAAGTCATTTGGTATACCCTGGAGCTGTGCATACTAGATTTCAACATGTTATTGGAGCGATGCATCTTATGGGGAAGGCAGTTACGGTCTTGCAAAAGAAAGGTCATGAGATTACGGAGCTTGAAAAACGAGCCGTTTTGTTGGCGATTCTATTACACGATATAGGACATGGACCCTTCAGTCACGCTTTGGAATTTGATATTGTTAATTCAGTTAGTCATGAAGACATATCGTCTTATTTTATCAAAAGCTTAGAAAAGAATTTTGGTTCAGAACTTAAATTGGCATTAACTATTTTTGAAAACCAGTATAGCAAACCATTTTTACATCAATTGGTTTCCTCTCAGCTCGATATGGATCGATTGGATTACTTAAATAGGGATAGCTTTTTCTCTGGAGTAAGTGAAGGTATTATAGGTAGTGACCGTTTGATTGAAATGCTTGAGGTTAATAATGGCCAGCTGGTTATAGAGGAAAAAGGGATTTATTCTGTAGAGAAGTTCATTGTAGCTAGAAGGTTAATGTACTGGCAAGTTTATCTTCACAAAACTGTTGTTTCTGCAGAATACATGCTTATTTATGCCCTGAGACGTGCGAAAACGCTTCTTCGAAATGGCCATGATGTATTTGCGAGCCCTGCACTTTCTTTTTTCTTAAAGAAAGACGTCTTACATGCTGACTTTGCGGAGGACGAAGCTGTTTTAGAGAATTTTGCTGCACTAGATGATTATGACATTCTTCAAAGTTTAAAAGTATGGTCTAGAAATACTGATTTAACACTTCGTTTTTTGTCTGCATCTATCATTGATCGAAGACTCTTCAAAATTGAAGTCTCTAAGGAACCATTTCCTCAAGAGAAAATGAATGAGATTAAAAAACAATTAATGGCCAGTGGTGATTTTTCAGAGATGGATTTGGACTACTTGGTTTTCTCTGACAAGCTTGTGAATAAGGCTTATAATCAAGAATTTCAAAACATCAACCTCCTTTTGAAGTCAGGTGAGATTGTCGACTTAACGGAGGCTTCGGATAATTTGAATATTTCTGCTTTGGCAAGACCTGTAGAGAAGTATTTTCTTTGTTATCCGCGATAGATTATTTTATTTTCAATTTTCCGTCTTTCCAATCTTTAATGAGCTTTGCCCATGAATAAGGATTTAAAAGATTATTGACAGGAAGCTGACCATTCGTGTATAGCTTTGTATATTGCTGGTTTGTAATAAGCCCACTTGCTAAAGACGCATCAGCGTCCAGTCTTGCGGCAACAAAAGCCAAAGATTCTCCCGATAATTCTCGTTGCGCTCTTCGAATAGCGTCATCATAGGGATTCATTTCAACAAAAAACTTAGCGAAGTCCTCTTTAGATGGCCATGGATAAACAGTGACCTCTGGTAAATTAATGGTGTCCTGCTGTAGCATATGAATGATACTGTATCTGTTTTCCTCAAGCGTATCTGGGACAATGTAGGTTGATGTTTGGTAGCCGTAATAGGAGAAGTATAAAGTGTCTCCAGGGAATGAAACCATTGAGAAATAACCATAATAATCAGCAATCACACCCCGTCCTATAGATTTGTCATAAACCGTAATGTATGGCATAGGGGTAAGGTCTTGCTCTGAGACAACCACCCCTGAGAGCTGCAGTATCTTATTTGTGTCGATGTCCGTCCGTTGGGCTACGCCGTGATAGGATAGGCCTGCAAAACAAAAAATTAAAACATGTAGAAACCATTTTTTCACGTAACAAGTTTACATATTAAAAACATTCGAACGTGGATTTTGCAGAATATTAACATTAGTAATCGATGCTTAATTCTTGTGTAACGGCTTTTTTTCCTAAATTTGCAAGAATTTATTTATAAAAAATAGGTTCATTATGTCTCTAAAAAATTTATCTCAAATACAAGAAGGTTTAACCTACGACGATGTACTACTTGTACCCGCTTATTCGGAGGTACTACCCCGCGATGTGCGATTGAAGAGTATGTTTACTCGTAATATTGAGCTCAACACCCCCATTGTTTCTGCAGCTATGGATACAGTTACTGAGTCTAACATGGCCATTGCCATTGCTCAACAGGGAGGGATTGGCGTTGTTCACAAGAACATGTCAATAGAGGAACAAGCCAAGAATGTGAGAAAAGTAAAAAGATCTGAAAGCGGTATGATTATCGATCCAATCACGCTCCATAGAGACTCATTTGTAGATGACGCACTTCTTTTAATGAAGGAAAACAGCATTGGAGGTATTCCTGTTGTAGACGATGAACAGAAACTTATTGGTATAGTAACGAATCGGGATTTGAGATTTGAGAAAAATGTCAAGAGACCGATTGTAGAAGTGATGACTTCTGACAAGCTAATTACAACTTTAGAGTCGATCTCTTTAAGTGATGCAGAGGTAATACTTCAAGAAAACCGTATTGAGAAACTACCGGTCATTGATTCTGATAATCGATTAATAGGATTAATTACTTACCGTGATATTATTAAAGTAAAAGAGCACCCTACTTCTTGCAAGGATTCATTAGGTCGATTACGCGTTGCTGCTGCTGTTGGAGTTACGGATGACACTATTGAACGAGTTGTAAAGCTTGTTGAGGCAGGTGTTGATGCTATTGTAATTGATACTGCGCATGGCCATACTAAGGGAGTAGTAACCAAATTAAAAGAGGTGAAAGCTAAATTTCCGAGTCTTGATGTCGTGGTTGGTAACATTGCTTCTCCAGAAGCTGCAAAATATCTTGTAGAAGCTGGCGCAGATGCTGTGAAAGTTGGAATAGGTCCAGGGTCTATTTGTACGACGAGAATTATAGCGGGCGTGGGTGTTCCACAATTGACAGCTGTGAATGAAGTAGCTAAGGCACTCGAGGGATCAGGGATTCCTGTGATTGCCGACGGCGGGATTCGTTATACAGGAGATATTGTTAAGGCATTGGCATCGGGTGCAGATTCTGTGATGCTCGGATCCATGTTTGCAGGTGTTGAAGAATCACCAGGTGACACCATTATTTATGAAGGCAGAAAGTTTAAATCTTACAGAGGAATGGGTTCTATTGAGGCAATGCAGCAAGGGTCTAAAGACCGCTATTTCCAAGATGCAGAAGATGATGTCAAGAAATTAGTACCCGAAGGGATCTCAGGACGCGTGCCATTTAGAGGGTCGTTGTCTGAAGTAATGTATCAGGTTATTGGTGGTATTCGTGCCGGAATGGGATATTGCGGTGCTTCAACTGTAGACAAATTAAAAGGGTCAAAATTTATTCGCATTACCTCTGCGGGTGTTCGTGAATCGCATCCTCATGATGTATCGATCACAAGAGAGGCTCCAAATTATAGTATTAAATAATTAATTTCAAAAAAGACATGTTCAAAAAAATAGTTCTCCTCGTTTCAATTATCTTTTTTACCAGCATTAATTCCCATGCACAGAATGACGTTGTTATGGAAATAGATGGCCAAAAGGTCACTAAAAGTGAATTTCTCCAAATTTACCTCAAGAACAATGATGACCCGAAATATGATAAAGCATCTTTGGATGAATACATGGAACTATTTAAAAAGTTCAAGCTAAAAGTTGCTGAAGCTGAGGCGCTAGGGTATGATACCGTACCTAAACTTAAGAGGGAGCTTGAAGGATATAGAAAACAACTTGCCCTTCCTTACCTGATTGATAGTATTGAGAATAAGGCAATGGTTACACAATCTTACGATCGTTTGAGAACGGAAGTACGTGCTTCACACATTCTGATTCAATTAAAGCCAACAGCTTCTGTTAAAGATACCCTTGTTGCTTACACTAGATTGATGGAACTTAGAGAAAGGATCATAAACGGTGAAGATTTTGATATTGTTGCCAAATCTAAAAACAGCTCTCAAGATCCGTCTGTTGTCGATAATGGAGGAGATTTAGGTTTCTTTACGGCTTTTCAGATGCTCTATTCATTTGAGGAAATGGCCTACACAACAGAAGTAGGACAGACTTCTTTGCCTTTCAGAACGAAATATGGATACCACATTCTTAAGGTTACCGATAAACGGCCTGCGCGTGGTACGATGAAATGTGCGCACCTCATGATTACTTCTCCATCAGAATCTACTCCTGAGGAAGCGGCAAGTGCAGAAAAGAAAATCAATGAGATCTACGCCTTGTTAGCTGATTCTCTATCCGATACGAAATGGAAGAAAACGGTTGCAAAGTATTCAGATGACCCATCTTCATCAAGAAAAAGTGGTGAGCTACCTGTATTTGGGTCTGGAACTTCTCAGAGGATGGTTCCTGTTTTTGAAGATGCAGCATTCTCCATCAAAGAAGATGGTGGTATCTCTAAGCCCGTAAAAACAGATTATGGTTTTCATATTATCCGAAGATTAGAATGGAATGACCTGAAGTCATTTAGCGAGATGAAAAATGAGCTTCAAAAAAGAGTAAATAAAGATGACCGTTCTAAAAAAACCCAAGATGTTTTTGTTTCTAAGCTCAAGCTTAAGTATAATTTCATAGAAGGAGACAAGCAATACAAGGATTGGTTTGTTCAGAATTTGGATTCCTCGTTCTTTATCGGGAAATGGAACGCGGATAGTTTGAAAGTGGATAATATTCTGTTTAGTATAGGTGATAAAAACTACCGTCAAGTCGAATTTTCAGAATTCTTAGGTAAAACGTTTAGAGGTGGTCGTGGAAAAGATTTTCAGTCGATTGTGGATACACAGTATAAGTTATGGGTCAAAAAAGGAGTTCTTGCCTACGAAGAATCACTTCTTGATTCAAAATACCCAGAATACAAGGCTTTGGTTCAAGAATACCACGACGGAATTATTCTTTATGAGGTAATGTCCGATAAGGTGTGGAACAAGGCTGTTAAAGACACTACAGGTTTGAAAGCGTTTTATGAGATTCAAAAAACAAAATATATGTGGCCTGATAGATTGAACGCGACCGTTTATATCTGTGGCTCTGCTGAGGTTTCAGAAAAGGTATACAAGATGCTGAAAAAGAAGAAGAATAATAGCAAAGTTATTCTTGAAGAAATCAATGCAGACTCTGAATTAAATTTAGATGTAAAAATGAATAAGTATGTTCAAAGTGCTACGCCATACATGAAAGGAAAGTCTTTTGAGATAGGAAGAAATATGGGGTATGAATTTGAAGAAAAGTTTTACGTGGTTAAGGTCGATGAGAAATTACCATCCATGCCAAAAGAACTTTCTGAAATAAAAGGTGCTGTTATTTCCGATTATCAAAACCATTTGGAGAAATATTGGATGAATGAATTGGTTGAGAAATACCCAATTACAATTAATGAAGATGTTCTTTATAACATAGGGACAAATGATTAGAATTCTTTCTTTTGTTTTTATAGCGGTTTCATTTTCTGCGTTTTGTCAGCCTGGAAAATTAGTCAATAAGGTAATTGCCCAGGTAGGAGATAATATTATTCTTGTTTCAGATCTAGAGCAGCAACAATTGCAGGCTAAACAGTCTGAAATGGCTGTCGATTTTAAATTTTCATGTTCTATTCTTGAGCAATCAATGGTTCAAGAGCTCTTGGTTAATCAGGCGAAACTTGATAGTATCATTGTATCAGATGAACAAGTCGATGCTGAGATGGAGAATCGACTCAGATTGATCGAAAAACAAATCGGAAGCCGTGAAAAACTTGAAGAATTCTATGGGAAAACAACCTCTCAAATAAAGGATGAATTCCGATCTGTAATCAAGGATAAGATCCTTGCTCAAGAGATGGAAAGAACCATTACCAGTGCTGTTTCTGTTACACCTAAAGAAGTTGCTGGTTTTTTTACTGGCCTGCCTAAGGATAGTATTCCATTTATCAATATGAAACTAAGTTTTCAGCAAATCGTGATGTATCCAGAAATAACGAAGGATGACAAGAAACGAGCAATCCAAGAATTGAAAGAAGTTCGAGACCTTATTTTATTGGAAGGAAAATCTTTTGAAACGATGGCTAGAATTCACTCTGACGACCCCGGTAGTGGCTCTCTTGGAGGGAAAATAGAGGCCTCTAAAGGCATGATGGTTCCTCAGTTTGAATCTGCTTTATTTGGATTAACTGTTGGAGAGGTTTCTGAAATTATTGAAACGCAATATGGTTTTCATATTATCAAATTAATCTCTCGTAAAGGGGAGGATTATGAATGTCTTCATATTCTCAATATGCCCGAGTTCAGCAATGATGCAATAAACGAGGCTTCCGTCAAAATGGAAGAATGCTATAAGCGTTTAAATGAAAATGAGATCACCTGGGATGTGGCAGTAGGCCAGTATTCTAATGATGATCGAACAATGCAGAATCGGGGTGTGATCACAAATCCTATTACTGGAGATCAAACTTGGGATATGGAGGACCTCAATCAAGTCGATCAGCAAATCTACTTGTTAACCGATGCTATGGAGAAAGGAGATGTAACATCACCTAATCTTTATGTAGATATTTATGAGCGAAAACAGGGGATAAGAATCGTTCGACTTATGGACAGAATTGCCCCACATGAAGCCAATTTAGATGAAGATTATGCTTTGATTAAAGTAGCTGCTGAGAATGATAAAAAACGAATGGTAACGGGGAAATGGATTGATTCAAAAATCTCTAATGCATTTGTCAGAATTGATGAAAGTTATCAGCATTGTGATTTTAACCATAAATGGCTGCCAATACAAATAAAATAAGCTTATGTCAGATAAGGAAAAAGTAGATGAACTCGTTCTTAGTTATAAGCGATTAAAGGCTGAAATAGCTAAGGTTGTTGTTGGTCAAGATGACGTTATTGATCAGGTTTGTATTAGTGTTCTTTCTCGAGCACATTGTCTTCTTGTTGGGGTACCTGGTTTGGCAAAGACGCTTTTGGTTAATACCATTGCCCAAACTTTGGGTTTAGGCTTTAACCGAATTCAATTTACGCCAGACTTAATGCCCTCTGATATTATCGGGTCTGAAATATTGGATGAAAACAAGACCTTTAAATTTATCAATGGTCCTGTTTTTTCAAATGTTATTCTAGCAGATGAAATCAATAGAACACCACCTAAAACGCAATCTGCTTTATTAGAAGCGATGCAGGAGAGAAGTGTGACAGCTGCAGGGAAGACTTATGAATTGCCTAATCCATTTTTTGTTTTAGCAACTCAGAACCCTATAGAGCAGGAGGGAACATATCCACTTCCAGAAGCCCAGCTAGACCGCTTCATGTTCAATGTGTGGGTAGATTACCCAAGTTATGAGGAAGAGCTAGAGATTGTCAAAAAGACTACCTCAGACGAGAAAAATGAATTGAATGTTATTTTGACTTCCGAACAGATTATAGCATACCAGGATTTAATAAGACGTATACCCGTTGCAGACAATGTATTGGAGTATGCAGTTTCCCTTGTAAATAAGACGAGATCGAAGAACGAAAAAGCTACAGAGGTCACTAAAAAGTATATCACCTGGGGTGCAGGACCACGTGCTTCTCAGTATTTAATTGTTGGCGCCAAGTGCTATGCAGCATTGCGAGGTAAATACTCTCCAGACATCGAAGATGTTAAGGCAATTGCGAAGCCTATTTTGCGCCACCGTCTTGTCCGTAATTATCGGGCAGATGCTGAAGGGTACTCTATGGATCGCATCATTGAAGAGCTTCTTTAGCCCAATTATTTGTTTTTCAGTATTGCTTTAGCCTTATCCCAATAGGTATCCATTTCTTCTAGAGACATTTTTTCAATACCCTGCTTATCAGATTTAATCAGCTCTTCCATCAGCTGAAATCTAGAAATAAATTTGGTATTGGTTTTAGCCAAAGCGGATTCCGGAGAAATATTAATGAACCTTGCATAATTTACAAGTGAAAATATTAAATCACCGAATTCATCTTCTTTCTCATTAGAATTAAGGGCTACTTCATGCTCAAATTCCAGAAGCTCTTCCTTGACCTTTTTCCAAACATCTTTTGATGTCTTCCATTCAAAACCAATACCCTGAACCTTTTCTTGTATTCTAGTCGCCTTTACCAAAGCGGGAAGTGAAGCAGGGACTCCCGATAGAACGGATTTATTCCCCTCTTTTAATTTTAGTTTTTCCCAGTTTGCCTTAACATCTTCCTCGTCAACGACCTTGACGTCTCCATAAATATGTGGGTGTCTGTGTATGAGCTTTTCACATATTCCATTTAATGCATCTGTGATCGTGAAAGCCTTTTTCTCTTCGGCTATTTTACAGTAAAAGACCATATGCAAAAGCAGGTCTCCTATTTCTCCCTTGAGCTCTTTAAGATCGTTTTTAGTTATAGCATCAGCTAACTCATAGGTTTCTTCAATAGTTAGGTTTCTGAGTGATTGTATCGTTTGTTTTTGGTCCCAAGGACATTTTTCACGGAGGTCATCCATGATGTTGAGAAGGCGCTCAAAGGCTTGAAGTCTTAAATCCATAATAGTTTATAAATGTAAGATATATCCCTTTGATTCCTTAACTTTGGGTAAATGAAAACGATTCTTTTCATCTTTCTCCTGCTTCTTAAAACAGCAAGTACATGGTCTCAGTCAGAGTCGGGGCTGTCTTACCAATTAAAGACAGGTTTTCTAGCAGCACATAAAGGTGAAATGGCCAATCTACCTAGCCAAATCGCATGGGCAAGTGAATTTTCATATTTCAGGCATCTTCATCAAAAGGATTCGTGGATAGAGTCGTATAAAGACCCGACAGTTGGTGCAACCCTTTTTATGGGTTCTGTAGGGAATAATGATGTACTTGGAAGGTATCTTGCTCTTTATGGTTTTGTAGAATTACCAATTATTGTAAAAAATAATTTTGAACTAAATTGGAAGTTAGGAACAGGGCTTGGGCTCACCAATCGAAAATACGATTCAATATTCAACCCTTTAAATATCGCTATTGGTTCTCATGTTAATATGATGATTGTAATGGCATTAAAGGCTCAGTATAGGTTTCGGAGAAACAGCATCTCGCTTGGACTTGATTTAACTCATTTTAGCAACTCCGCCTTTCAGGTTCCGAATTTAGGAATCAATATCCCCTCAATATCCTTAGGGTATAGTCGGAAAATAAATGTCGTAAAAAAGACTTTGACATCGGATTCGCCCCTGTGCTATAAAAAGATATACTATGGTGGTTTAGGGATCTTTTCTTTAAAAGAGCTGATGCCTTTAGGTGGGCGTAAATTCCCGATTTATGCTGCATCTGTTTTTAGTAGGGTTGTCTTTAATGCCAAAGCGGGAATGGAATTGGGTTTTGATTTGATGTCAAACCAGTCTCATTTTGATTTTGAGCCCTTGGTTGATAAGACACAAGGTTCAATTTTACAGCTAGGTATTTATGCTGCCTATGTGCTTCCTCTTGACCGTATCCATTTTATGTTTGGTATGGGAGGCTATATTCGGGATTGGTATAAACCTGATGGTTTACTCTATCATAGAGTAGGATTTAGGTACCAATCGTATCATGGTTTGTTTTATCATGTTGCGATCAAAAGCCATTGGGCCAAAGCAGATTACTTGGAATTAGGAGTCGGTTATTTATTAAATTATAAGCGGTCAAGAAAAAAGAAATCCGAGCGTGTCGGTTTTTTAGATAAAAACTAATAATTTTGTAGCATGATGGTTTACTTATTACCTATTCTTTTATTGTCATTGGCTTTTGGAGGTATCGCGATAAAGATTTTATTGAAAAAAGATGGCGAATTTGCTGGAACATGTGCAAGTAACAATCCCATGTTTCAAAATGACGAAGGCTCATGTAGTTTCTGTGGTGCAAAACCAGAGGAAAAATGTAAATCAAGCGAATCATGAAAATATTGTCCTTTAATGTTAATGGTATCCGTGCTATTGTGGGGAAGTCTTTTATTGCAGATATGCAAGAAATTGATTTTGACATCATCTGCTTACAGGAAACCAAAGCTACAGTTGAGCAAGTGAAGCTTGCTGTTGCGCCTTTAAGTGATTACCACGTATACGCAAATGAGGCAGAGAAGAAAGGCTATTCCGGAACTGCAATCTTATCAAAGACATTGCCTAAGTCTGTGGCTTATGGTATTGGAAAAAGTGAACATGATCAAGAGGGTAGGGTGGTTTGTTTAGAGTACGAAGACTTCTATTTGGTCAATGTGTACGTTCCCAATTCTGGAAATACCTTGCTTCGGCTTCCTTATAGAAAAACGTGGGATATTGATTTCTGCTCTTATCTAAAGAAACTAGAAGAGACCAAACCTGTTGTCGTTTGCGGCGACTTTAATGTTGCACATAAATCTATTGATTTAGCACGCCCAAAGCCGAATTACAATAAGTCTGCAGGTCATATGCAAGAAGAGATTGATGGTTTAGATCGGTATGTAGATTCGGGTTTCATTGATTCTTTTCGTTCTTTTTCTCCGACTACTGAGAATCACTATTCTTGGTGGAGTTATAGAGCGGGAGCTAGGCAAAGAAATATAGGATGGAGAATTGATTATTTTTTGGTTTCAGAAAGTCTCGTTCCAAAGTTGTCAGCAGCAGAAATACACAGTGAGATTTTGGGTTCTGACCACTGTCCTGTTTCTATTTCTTTTTAAACCAGTTTAAGGGGTTTAGTTTAGATCCTTTTTTGTCTTGTTCTACGTAGTAGTCTCCGGTGTATCCATAACCATAGCCGTAGCCATATCCGTACCCGTACCCGTAGCCTTTATTTCCAAAAGTTCCGTTTAAAAGAATGGCCATGTTCGGTAGTCTTTGTTCCTTATTCAGATCGACTGCGACATTCAGCATCTTTCTAGGCAATTGATGGGCTCTCACAACGTAGACAACGGTATCTGCATACTTAGAAATGAGTAATGTATCACTGACAATCCCAACAGGTGCTGTATCAACTATAATATAGTCATATAGGTCTTTGAGTTCTTCAAATAATGACGCTACTTTATCAGACATCAGTAGTTCTGATGGGTTAGGAGGGATGTCGCCGGATGGCAGCACATCAATATTGCTATTCAGCTCTGTTGTGTAGATATAATCCTGGAAGCTTTTGCTTGAATCAATAATAAAGTTTGTGACTCCTTTAGA
>CAJJCU010000019.1 GCA_905182775.1 uncultured Flavobacteriales bacterium | reverse complement strand
TGTAATCAATGCAGAAAAAGTTTCTTTTTCAGGTGCAAAGCTGAAGGATAAGGAATACGTTAGATACTCTGGTTATCCAGGAGGTCAACGTTTTACAGCTGCTGAGCAATTATTAAAAAAGCACCCTGAAAGACTTATTGAAAAAGCAGTTAAGGGGATGTTGCCAAAGAATACACTTGGCCGACAATTATTTAGAAATTTAAAAGTTTATACTGGTAATGAGCACAATCATGAGGCTCAGAAGCCAACAGTATTAAATCTTGATACGGTTAAATAAGTAGTATGGAAATTATCAACGCATTAGGAAGAAGAAAAACAGCAGTCGCTAGAGTGTACCTTTCAAAGGGTAAAGGTGTGATCACTGTAAATAACAAAACAGCAGCAGAGGTTTTCCCTACTGATGTTCTACAATCAAAATTAGTGCAACCATTTGCACTTACTGATACTGTAGGAAAATACAATGTTAGCGTAAACGTTAGCGGCGGTGGAATCAACGGTCAAGTAGAAGCGATCCGATTAGGAATCTCTAGAGCTTTAGTTCAAATTGCTGAGGATAACAAAACGCTTCTTAAGGAAGAAGGTTTAATGACGAGAGACCCGAGAATGGTTGAACGTAAAAAACCAGGTCAACCAAAAGCAAGAAAGAAATTCCAGTTCTCAAAGCGTTAATCGCCTATTGGAATGGTTTAGTATCCAAGCTTTTTTGGAATTGGCATCGCGCCCCCAATCTTGCTGACGAATTTAGGAATGTAAACAAATATATATATGTCAAAATTATCTTTTAAAGAATTGTTAGATGCAGGTGTTCATTTCGGTCACCTAAGAAGAAAGTGGAATCCAGCAATGGCTCCTTATATTTTCGAAGAAAAGAAAGGAATTCACATCATTGATTTGAACAAGACCCTTGTTCATATCGATCAGGCTAACGCAGCTGTTAAGCAAATTGCGAAATCAGGAAAGAAAATTCTTTTCGTTGCTACCAAGAAGCAAGCAAAAGATATCGTTGCTGAAAAAATCAAAAACGTAAACATGCCTTTCGTAACTGAAAGATGGTCTGGAGGAATGCTTACTAATTTTCAAACAACGAGAAAATCTGTACGTAAAATGACTTCTATTGATAAGATGAAGTCTGATGGCACTTGGGATACATTAAACAAAAGAGAAAAATTATTCAAAACACGTCAGAGAGAAAAGCTAGAAAAGACTTTTGGTTCGATCGCAGACATGACGAGACAGCCCGCAGCAATTTTTATCGTAGATATCTTAAAAGAGCACATTGCTCTTGCTGAAGCAAGAAGACTGAATATTCCAACATTTGCATTGGTAGATACAAATTCAAACCCAAAGCTGGTTGATTTCCCAATACCCGCAAATGACGATGCTACCAAATCAATCACAATCATCATCGATGAGATTTGCCGATCAATTACAGAAGGTTTAGAAGAAAGAAAAGATCTTAAAGCAAATCCTGAAACTAAGGAAACTGCTCCTGTTGCTGAAACCACTAAAGAAGAAGCTCCTGTTGCTAAAGAAAAGAAAGCTCCAGCGAAAAAAGCAGCGCCTGTTGTAGAAGCAGTGAAGGAAAAAACTCCTGTTACAGAAGCAGCAAAAGAAGAAAAAGCTCCTGTTGAAGTAGCGGTTACCGAAGAAGCTCCTGTTGCTGAAGAAAAGAAAGCTCCAGCGAAAAAAGCTCCAGCGAAAAAAGCGGTAGCGAAAAAAGCGGTAGCGAAAAAGCCAGCTGCTAAAAAAGAAACAACAGCAGCAGCAGAAAAAGAAAAAAAATAACCTAAAAATTTATAAAGAAATGGCAATAAAAGCTTCAGAAGTTAACAAACTTCGACAACAAACAGGAGCCGGAATGATGGATTGCAAGAATGCACTCGTTGAAGCCAATGGCGACTTTGAAGTAGCATTTGATTTGCTGCGTAAAAAAGGTCAAAAAATTGCAGCTAAACGTGGTGGCAATGAAGCTAAAGAAGGGCTTATCATAGCAAAATCTAGCGTCAATTCTAAGGCTGGCGTCATTGTAACCTTAAATTGTGAAACTGACTTCGTTGCAAAAAACGATGGTTACTTAGCATTTGTTCAGTCTTTAGTTGATCTTGCTTTGGATAAACTTCCTACATCATTAGACGAGCTCAAGACTCTTTCTTACAACGAAAAACTTTCTGTTGACGAAAAAATAACAGAACAGATTGGGATTCTAGGAGAGAAATTAGACTTGTCTGCATACACTTTAATGGAATCCGACAGGGTTGTCGCATATAACCACCCAGGAAACCAATTGGCAACACTTGTAGCTCTCAACAGTGACTCTGAAATAGCAGAAGATGCAGGAAAGCAAGTTGCTATGCAAGTAGCGGCGATGAATCCATTAGCTGTAAGTAAGGACGGTATTGATGCTAAAACTATTGAGAAAGAAATCGAAGTAGGTAAAGATCAAGCAATTCAGGAAGGGAAACCAGCTGAAATGGCAGAGAAGATTGCAATGGGCAGATTAAACAAGTTCTTTAAAGAAAATACTTTGCTAAGTCAGCAATTTGTTAGAGACAATAAAGTTACTGTAGAGCAATTCTTAAACAATGCTGAAAAAGGATTAACAATTTCAGATTTTAGGAGATTCTCTTTAAGCTAGTCCAAATAAAAAAATAATTTAAAAAGCTATCTTCGGATAGCTTTTTTTTTGATTATTACTTTTTCACCTACTTGAATTATATATATTTGTTCAACTGAAAGTCTATGAAGTACAAAAGAATATTACTTAAGCTGAGTGGAGAGTCCTTAATGGGTTCAAAACAGTTTGGGATCGATAACGAAAGAATTAATTCATACGCCACACAAATCAAAGGAATCCGTAACCTTGGTCACGAAGTAGCCATAGTTATAGGAGGTGGAAATATATTCAGAGGTGTTCAAGCCGAAGAAGGTGGAATGGATCGAACCCATGGAGACTATATGGGAATGCTTGCAACTATGATTAATGCCATGGCATTACAATCGGCATTAGAATCTAATGGCGTAAATACACGTCTGCAGTCAGCAATTGAAATGAAAGCAATAGCAGAGCCATTTATTAGACGAAAAGCAGTTAGACACCTCGAGAAAGGAAGAGTCGTGAT
The DNA here is from genome assembly GCA_905182775.1 of uncultured Flavobacteriales bacterium. Lineage (GTDB taxonomy): Bacteria > Bacteroidota > Bacteroidia > Flavobacteriales_D > Crocinitomicaceae > UBA952. The sequence continues at coordinate 6,635 of CAJJCU010000019.1, read as the reverse complement.
TTTCGGTGCGGGCACTGGAAATCCATTTTTCACTACAGATTCTGCAGCATCTTTAAGAGCCATAGAAATAAATGCTGATGTTATCCTAAAAGGCACACGTGTTGATGGTATTTATACAGCAGATCCAGAAAAAGATAAAAATGCAACAAAATACGATCACATTACTTTTGATGAGGTCTATAAAAAAGGGCTCAACGTTATGGATTTAACAGCATTTACCCTTTGTAAAGAAAATGACCTACCTATAATTGTATTTGACATGGATACACCTGGTAATCTTGAGAAAGTATTAACTGGTGAAACAATCGGAACATTAGTCCATAACTAAACCCGCAACAAATGACTGAAGAACTACAAATGATCTATGATGAATTGAAGACATCAAATAATAACAGTCTTCAACATTTTGATAGTGAATTATCAAAAATACGAGCTGGAAAAGCATCTCCATCGATGCTATCAGGCATTATGGTAGAATATTATGAAGCAAAGACTCCGCTTCAGCAAGTAGCGAATGTTAGTGTCATGGATGCACGAACATTAATTGTACAACCCTGGGAGAAATCATCATTAAATGATATCTCAAAAGGAATTATTGATTCTAATCTCGGCTTAAATCCTCAAAACAATGGAGAGCAATTAATCATCTCAATCCCTCCTTTAACAGAAGAAAGAAGGAGGGATTTGGTGAAAAAGGCAAAATCAGAATCAGAAAATGCTAAAATCGGCATTAGAAACAACCGAAAAGATGCTCTGGATATGATTAAAGAAATGAAGAATGAGGGCTTATCAGAAGATCATATGAAAAATGCAGAAATAGCAATTCAAGACATAACAAATCAATCTTCGAAACAAATAGACGCTCAATTCGAAATTAAAGAGAAGGATATCATGACTGTTTAAGGTAAATAACCCTTCTCCTATAATTCTAAATATCGATTATAAGGTACCTCTATTGGCCTGCTCTCTTTCTATAGATTCAAAAAGAGCCTTGAAATTTCCAGCACCGAAACCTTTTGCTCCCATTCTTTGAATAATTTCAAAGAATAATGTTGGACGGTCTTCTACAGGTTTTGTGAAAATCTGCAAGAGATATCCTTCTTCATCGGCATCAATCATAATTGCCAGCTTCTGAAGTTCACCAATATCTTCTTTCATCATCTTCATATGCTCACCTAACCTGTTAGGGATATCATCATAATAAGCTTGAGGAGGTGCAGAGAGAAACTCAATTCCCTTAGACCTTAGCTCTCCGACAGTTTTAAGGATATCATCTGTAGCAATGGCAATATGCTGTACCCCTGAACCTTCATAAAAATCTAAATATTCTTCAATTTGAGAACGCTTTTTACCCTTTGCTGGCTCATTAATAGGGAATTTTATTCTACCGTTACCATTACTCATCACCTTACTCATAAGTGCTGAATACTCAGTATGAATTTGCTTATCATCAAAAGATAAGAAATTCACAAATCCCATGACATCCTCATACCACTTCACCCATGTATTCATCTCTCCCCATCCTACATTACCAACCATATGGTCAATGTACTTTAATCCGATTGATGGAGGGTTATAGTCAGATTCCCATTTTCTAAAGCCTGGTAAAAACTCTCCTTTGTAATTTTTACGCTCAACAAACATATGGACTGTTTCACCATACGTATAAATTCCTGCCCGCACTACCTCACCATGCTCGTCTTTTTCAACGACAGGTTCCATATATGACTTGGCACCTCTTTTTACAGTTTCCTCATAAGACTTCCTAGCATCATCGACCCACAGGGCAACGATTTTAACACCATCACCATGTTTTTTAACATGCTCACCTATTTCTGATTTACTATTTAACGCTGTAGTCAGAACGAGTCTTATTTTATCTTGCTTTAGAACATAGGAAACACGGTCTTTTAAACCAGTTTCGAGACCTGCATATGCATAAGACTGAAATCCAAATGCTGTTTTATAAAAATGAGCCGCTTGCTTTGCATTTCCTACATAAAACTCTACATAGTCGGTTCCCATTAGTGGCAGGAAATCTTGAGCATCTTCAAAAATCTTCTCAAGTCCGTATTCTACATTTTTAACTTCTTTCATTTTTAACTTTTTAAGGGTATAATTAATGTATCCAAGATTTATAATAATCTTTAACTTCTATTTCAAGAGCCTGCTTTGTTAATTTAAGTGGTCTAAAAGTATCCACCATTACGGCAAGTTCTTCAGTTTTCTTTTTACCAATACTTCTCTCGTAAGCACCGGGATGTGGGCCATGAGGTATTCCTGAAGGATGAAGTGTAATCTGACCTTTAGAGATGTCATTTCGGCTCATAAAGTCACCGTCTACATAGTATAAAACTTCATCTGAATCAATATTACTATGGTTATAAGGAGCAGGAATAGCATCGGGATGATAATCATAAAGTCTCGGACAGAAAGAGCAAATCACAAAAGCCGAGGTTTCAAAAGTTTGATGAACAGGCGGCGGTTGATGCACCCGACCTGTAATGGGCTCGAAATCGTGAATTGAAAAAGCATAAGGGAAATTATATCCGTCCCAGCCAATTACATCAAATGGATGAGAAGCATAACTGTAATCATAAAGAATTCCTTCTTTTTTGATTTTAACGATAAAGTCTCCTTTTACATCATGTGTTTCTAGATTCTCGGGAGTACGCAGATCTCTTTCACAGAAAGGGGAATGCTCAAGTAATTGACCAAACCAATTTCTGTAACGTTTTGGTGTGTATATTGGATGGGTAGACTCTATAATAAAATGCCTATTGACTTCATTATCGAAACGCATTTGGTAAATCATTCCTCTAGGGACAACCAAATAATCACCGTAAGAAAAATCAATATTCCCCACTTGAGTTCTCAACGTACCTGTGCCCTCATGAATAAAAATAACTTCATCAGCATCAACATTTTTATAAAAATAGTGCTCAGTCAAGTTTTTTGGACGCGACAAATGCAGAGTTACATCACTATTTGTCAAAACGGGTATTCTCGAATCAATTAAATCATCTATAACTGGAACATCAAACCCCTTAAAGGCCCTCATTTGCATATTTTTCCCAATTGCAATTTCTGGACTAATATCTTTGGACCCTAATATCTCTTGAACTCCTGTTGGTGCATGCGTGTGATAAAGTAAAGAAGACATTCCATCAAAACCAATGGTTCCAAATAACTGCTCATGGTATAAGGAACCATTAGCTTGTCTAAATACAGTATGTCTTTTGTGAGGGATTGAACCCAATTTTTTGTAGAATGGCATAATAACAATGAAATTAATAAAAATTCACTTCACAAATTAATACCTAATTAATGAAATAAAAAATGACTAATCTCAGTTTTGATGATTATTTCATTTCAAAAGTTATTTTTGTAGAAACCTTAGCTATGTCAAAAATTCTCGTGATTGGTGCCTGCGGGCAAATTGGAATTGAATTGGTGCTCGAATTGCGCAAATTATATGGGTCACAAACAGTTCTTGCCTCAGATATAAAAGACATCTGTCCTAAAGCAATAGCAAATGGCCCGTACCATTCCTTAGACATTATGGACAATAATAGACTTGAATCCATCGTAGAAGATCACGATGTAAAACAGGTTTATCTGTTGGCCGCATTATTATCGGCAACTGCAGAAAGCAAGCCCCGATTTGCATGGGATCTTAATATGGAAGGATTGTTTAACGTGTTAGAGCTTGCTAAAAACAATAAAATCAACAAAATATTCTGGCCAAGTTCAATTGCTGTGTTTGGGTCTAATTCACCAATGAACCAAACCCCCCAGCATACTACAATGGAACCAAGCACCGTTTACGGCATCTCAAAACTCGCTGGAGAAAGGTGGTGCGAATATTATCATAACAAATATGGTGTTGATGTTAGAAGCATTAGGTATCCTGGACTAATCTCCTATAAAAGTGCCCCTGGCGGTGGGACAACAGACTATGCCGTAGATATATTTGTAAAAGCAGTAGCGGACGAAGCATACACTTGCTACCTGAGTGAAGACACTAAATTGCCAATGATGTACATGAGCGATGCGATTAGAGCGACTATTGAAATAATGGAAGTCCCTACTTCTCAAATAAAAATTAGAAGCTCCTACAACCTTGCAGGTTTAAGTTTCAATCCAAAAGAGCTTGCAACAGAAATTGAAAAGCAGCGAGGTGACTTTAAAATAACCTACGCACCCGATTTCCGACAGTCAATTGCCGATAGTTGGCCAAATTCAATTGATGACAAATATGCTCAAACCGATTGGAATTGGGAAAACCGAATCAATTTAAAGACACTTGTATCAGAGATGCTCCACGGTCTATCCGAAGACTGAACAGGGTTTCATGAAATAAAAAGCAACTTTTTTTATTTTGTTTAATGTTTTTGTTGTTTTGTTAAACAATTTTTGTTTAACTTTATGGCATTAATCTTAAACAAAACAAAATGTCAACTATCGAATTCACAGAAGCACTAATGGATATTGAAACAAACCTTAAGTCATTTGCTTTAGGTTTTACAAGAAATCAAGAGGATGCCAAAGATTTAACTCAAGACACCATGCTTAAGGCTATAAACTACAAAAGCTATTATACGCCGCAGACTAATTTTAAAGCATGGGTATTTACAATTATGAGAAATATCTTCATTAATCAGTATAGAAGAAAGGTAAAATCACGTACTATTTTTGATAACTCAAAAGAATTATACCTGATTACAAATAGTAAAGGACACGAGCAAAGTGCTGTTTCACAAATTGCAACGCAAGACATAGAAGATAAAATAGACAGCCTTAGCAATGAATACAAAGCGCCCTTTAAACTTCACTTTAGTGGCTTTAAATACAAAGAAATAGCAGACCGATTAGAGATTCCCATTGGAACTGTTAAAAGTAGAATCTTCATAGCCCGAAAAAAATTAATAGATTTGCTTCCCGATTACAATTATGCGTTAAACTAAAAAATGCCTTTAAAAGTTATTATTATTGGTTCCGGTGTATCAAGCCTTTCTGCAGCTTCATTTCTTGCAAAAGAAGGTCATGATGTAACGATAATCGAAAAAAACAAAGAAATTGGGGGTCGGGCTAGAAAGTTCAGTGCAGAAGGATTTACTTTTGACATGGGACCAAGTTGGTATTGGATGCCTGACGTTTTTGAAGATTTTTATAAAAAATTCAACCATACAACAAGTGACTTTTATAATTTAAAAAGACTTGATCCATCCTACAGAGTTTACTGGAAAGATGAAACCCATACTGATTTACCTGCCAATATGGAAGCCTTAGAAAATTGGTTCGAAGCCAATGAGAAAGGAAGCGCCATAAAGTTGAGGGCTTTTTTAAAAGATGCTCAAATCAAATACGAAATTGGCATGCAAGATTTTGTTCATAAACCAAGTATGAGCATTTTTGAATTTGCAAATAAGAAAGTATTTAAAGGTTTATTAAATATGAATCTTTTTTCATCGATAGGAAAATTGATTAGAAAAAACTTTACCAACGAAAAAATCATTGGACTTCTTGAGTTTCCAGTTCTTTTCCTTGGTGCTATGCCAAACGAAACGCCTGCGCTATATTCGCTCATGAATTATGCAGACATCAAGTTGGGAACCTGGTACCCCGAAGGCGGAATGCACAAATTCATAGAGGCATTCGAACAAATCGCACTCGAGAATAAGGTGAAATTCATTACTGATGAAGAGGTCATATCCTTTGACAAGGTAGACCGAAAAATAAAGTATGTCATCACTTCAAAAGCTTCTTACCCTGCAGATGTCATTATATCTGGAGCTGATTACCAGCATACAGACAAAAAACTTCTGAACGGTCATGCAAATTATTCTGACAAATATTGGGATAAAAGAGTAATGGCTCCATCCTGCTTACTTTTCTATGTAGGTGTTAATAAAAAGCTGAAAGACATCCAACATCACAATCTCTTTTTTGATGAATCTTTAGAGCAACACTGTAAAGAAATTTATAAAGATCCAAAATGGCCAAGCGCTCCATTGTTTTATGTTTGTGCACCATCTGTGACTGATTCTACCGTGGCTCCATCAGGAAGTGAGAATTTATTTTTCCTTATTCCAATCGCTCCAGATCTTAAAGACGATGAGGAAACAAGAGAGAAATATTTCACCATACTATTGGACCGTTTTAAGCAGAAAACAGGAAATGACATCACCGAGAACATTGTATACAAAAAAAGCTTTTGTATTGAGGATTTTAAGAGTGAATACAATGCCTTTAAAGGAAATGCATATGGATTAGCGAATACTTTGCGCCAAACTGCTATATTAAAGCCCTCTTTAAAGAATAAAAACTTAGATAATTTCTATTATACAGGTCAATTGACTGTTCCAGGCCCTGGGGTTCCACCGTCAATTGTTTCTGGAGAGGTTGTTGCAAAATACGTACTTAAACACCATTCATAAGATGAAAGCTATATTTGACGACCTAAGCCAAGAGATGAGTAAACTAACCACACGTCGTTACAGCACATCCTTTTCATTAGGTATACGTTTTCTTAATACTGAACTCCATAAGCCTATATATTCAATCTATGGATTTGTTCGTTTTGCAGACGAAATTGTAGATTCATTCGAAGGTTATGATAAGGCTTTTCTTCT
>CAJJCU010000018.1 GCA_905182775.1 uncultured Flavobacteriales bacterium | reverse complement strand
GAGCAAGGCTATAACGAGCCTTATTATTTTCCACCAGCAGCAGAGCCTTTTCATGAAATCATTACAGATTGGCAACGTGAATTTCAAGAAAGAATAGGGAAGAACCATGCGAAGTACTTTGACAAAGCCGGTTGGCTTTATTTTTCAAAAGAAATCTTTGATTTATTGTATCCGAGCTATGGTGATACCTATCCCATGTATAACGGGGCGATTGGTATGACCTATGAGCAAGCCGGTAGTGGTAGGGCAGGAAAGAGTATTCGTACCGATTTAGGAGATACATTAACGCTAAAAGACCGTATTGCTCATCATGTGACTACAGGTCTTTCTACGGTAGAGGTGAGCCTTGAAAATAAAAATGAGCTTATTGAAAACTACAATGCGTTTAGTTTGAATAGGAAGTATAAGTATGAACATTATATCCTTCGAGGAGATAATTCCAAGCTCCAAAAGTTAACGAACTTACTAAATGCACATGATATTGAGTACGGTCATATTGTAAAAGAAGGTAATATTAGGGCGTGGTCATTCAATAGTCAGAATGAAGAACAATTCAGCCATAAATCCAATGATATAGTGGTCTCAACTAATCAGCTAAAGGGCCCTATGGTCGAGGTGCTTTTTGAACCTGAGACCCATCTTTCTGATTCTTTAACCTATGATATTACGGCCTGGTCATTGCCTTACGCTTATGGATTAGATGCTTATGGTTTTAACGGAAATATTGAAGTGAAATTTAAACTCATCCCAACGAATATCACATTTCCTAAGCCAAATTGTTATGCTTATGTGTGCAAATGGAATTCCATGAATTCAGCTGCATTTTTACAGTCAATTCTTGCTCAAAAGATTACAGTTAAGGTTGCTCGAAAGGAGTTTCAGATTGATGGCGAGGTTTTCCCAGTAGGGACCCTTGTGATTCCGAGAGGAATAAATCAAGGGGTTAAGAATTTTGATCAAATCATCACCAATGCATCATCGAAAGCTCAAATTCATATTGAGCCTGTGGCTTCGGGATACGTTTCAAAAGGAAAGGATTTTGGTTCTTCGTCCTACAAAGAGATATACCTCCCTAAGGTGGGTGTGCTTTCTGGAGGAGATTTATCTCCTTTGAATACGGGAGAGATATGGCATTTCTTTGAAAAAGAATTGGCACTACCTTTTCGTATGTTTCGGATTACTGAGTTGAATGGAAGAGGTAGTATAGATGACCTTGATGTTATTGTTTTGCCAGAGGGAGAGATTTCTTCTGTACAGCTTGATAAGCTTAAGTTATGGATTGAGAATGGAGGTCGTTTAATTGTTTTTGGAGATGCTGCCTATAATTTCACAGAGGGTTTTGATATTTCCGTCAAAGATGTTGAAATAGATTATTCTGCAACCGAAAGGGAGGAATTAAGTAGTATAATTACGGGGGCTATCTATAAATGTGACCTGCGTTCGAAATCTAGCTCTCTAAGTTTTGGTTATGATGGCTATTTCTCCTTGAGACAATCTGCTGCGAATTTCAGTCTTAAAAATGGGAAGACCATCATTGCACTTCCGGAAAAGGCAGAGCAGGTTTCCGGATTTGTCGGCTATAAGGCAAGGGAGAATCAGGGCAATGCAATGATTCTAGGGGAAGAAGATTTTGGGCGTGGTTCCCTTGTTTATTTTTGTGACAACCCTCTTTTTCGTGGGTTTTGGGAGAACGGAAAGCTTCTGGTTGCAAACGCATTGTATTTTGGTAATGCGAAAGACTAAAATTGCTCTTATCGCATGCGTTAAAGAAAAATCTTTACACCCTTGTGCAGCTGAAGACATGTATTTATCTGTTGATTTTAAATCTTGGCTCAAATATGCTCAGAATTGGGAGGCTGATTTGATTTTTATTTTATCAGGTAAGTATGGCTTACTTGAATTAGCAGATGTGATTGAGCCCTACGATTTTAATTTAAATGATCAACCACACTCTTTTCGTTTGGAATGGTCTGATCAGGTTCTCAAAACCCTCGCTTTACATTGCGACCTTAAAGAAGACCAATTTATTTTATTAACGAACCAGCTTTATGCTGAGTACTTACTACCTCATATTGGAATGGTAGGTATGCCTATGGATATTAAGTAAGTTTAAAGCAGGCCTTTTAATTTAAGAAACTCTTCCAGAGATTCCATGTCGCTATACAATACGTCTCTTGCTTTACTTCCTTGAAACGCACCAATGATCCCCATTGATTCTAATTGGTCAACAATTCGACCTGCACGGTTGTAGCCTAACTTTAGCTTTCGTTGTAGCAAGCTTGCGGACCCCTGCTGATTCATAACGACTATTCTTGCAGCATCTATAAACATACTATCCATTTCATCCATATCCACATCGCCTTTACCATCACTGCCTTCAGGTACATATTCAGGAAGAATTAGGGCGTCTGGATAGGCACGTTGGTTCCCTATGAATTCACAGATTTCTTCCACCTCAGGCGTATCTACAAAACCACACTGAAGTCGAATCATTTCCGACCCGGTGGATATCAGCATGTCTCCACGCCCTATCAACTGGTCTGCTCCTGAGCCATCGAGTATTGTCCTAGAATCAATTTTTGAAAGCACTCTAAATGCAATTCTTGCAGGAAAGTTTGCTTTGATCATACCAGTGATCACATTTACCGATGGTCGCTGTGTAGCGACGATAAGATGGATTCCTATAGCTCTTGCGAGTTGTGCTATTCTGGCTATAGGGTGCTCGATTTCTTTTCCGGCAGTCATAATTAGATCTGCAAATTCATCAATAAGAACGACAATGTAGGGTAAGTATTTGTGCCCTTTTTCGGGATTTAATTTTCTTTTGACAAATTTCTCATTGTATTCCTTGATCGTCCGAACCTGCGCTTCTTTAAGGAGTTCGTACCTGTCATCCATTTCAATACAGAGAGAATTTAAGGTGTTGACAACCTTCGAGGTATCTGTAATAATGGCATCTTCTTCACCAGGAAGCTTTGCTAGAAAATGTCTTTCTATCTTGTTGTATAAGGTGAGCTCTACTTTTTTAGGATCTACAAGTACAAATTTGACCTGTGAGGGGTGTTTCTTGTATAGAATTGAAATTAGAATGGCATTAAGTCCTACCGATTTACCTTGACCTGTTGCCCCTGCAACCAAGAGATGCGGTAATTTGGTAAGGTCAAAAACATAGGTTTCATTCGTTATTGTTTTCCCCATCACAACAGATAATTGACCATCGTGGTTTTGGAATTTTTCGGAAGCAATTAAAGAGCGCATGCTCACCATGTCTGGATTAGAATTGGGTACCTCAATTCCAATAGTTCCTTTTCCAGGAATTGGTGCAATGATTCTGATACCGAGTGCGCTTAGACTTAAAGCTATATCGTCTTCTAGGTTTTTTATCTTCGATATCCGAACACCGGGTGCTGGTACAATTTCATAAAGTGTTACTGTTGGTCCAACTGTTGCTTTTATCTTCGAGATATCTATTTTATAATTTGATAGAGTTTCTATAATCCTGTCTTTGTTTGTTTCGAGCTCTTCTTTATTTACGGAAACACTACCTGTTCCATAATCTTTTAGTAGCTCAACAGATGGAAGTAGGTAGCCTTCTAGATCTGCGGTTGGGTCGTATTCACCATGCTCTTCAATAAGCTTTTCTGCTAATGTTTGCTCTCCCAATTTACTTTCATCCACCATCGCTTCCTCTTCGGCAATTTGAATCTCAAATTCATCTTCACTCGCTGGAGGTTTTTCTATAATTGGATCTGTTAGCAATTCAAGGGTATCCTTTTTTTCTTCTTCTATTGGTGTTTTAGGGTCTTCTTTTGACTCAATAATTTCTTCTTGTTCCTGCTTCTCTGTGAAATCAACTGCTTTTGAGACGATGTCTTCTTGAATTTCCCCCTCTTTAATAGGATTGATGATAAGCATGTTATCTTCTGTATCACCCTCTTGAACCTTTGGAGTATCAGCGTCTTTAGCTTCTTTCTTTTTCGGAAGGAGATAAGCGAATAGTGCATTGTAATCTGGGTTAAACAATAGAGTGGTGATGATGTAGAGCAGTATGAGGTCTAAACAAAAGGTGCCAATATTACCAAAAGTTTGAAGAAGCCACAGGTTGGAGTAATAACCAAAGGTACCCCCTAATAAGTGAATTTCATTAGCGAAAAAAGAAAGAAACAGCGATCCCCAAAGCATGAATAATATGGTGGTGCTAGATGATTTTCCCACCGGAACAAATGTGGTTTTGAATAGGATTTTAAATCCAAACAAGAACATGAGGAAACAAAGACCTATTGAGGTGATTCCAAATAGATCGTAGATTAAGAAATGAGACATCCATGCGCCAAATTTCCCAAGCCAATTGACCACCTCAACTTGAGGTTGATTGAATATGAAATCAAAGAATGAAGAATTGATCAGTTTATCTTGGTCAGTTTTCCACGTGAAAATGTAAGAGATACATGCAATGAAAAGAAAAATAGAAAACATAAGTAAAAACGAACCAAGAATGGTTGTAATTCTTTTCTTGTCTATTTTAGATAAGTAGGAATTGCCTTTTTTTGAAGTACTCGATTTTTTATTTTCGGTGCTTGACTTTTTAGAAGGACTTTTTTTCGCTTTCTTTTTATCTACTGGTATAAATTCGTTTTCCTCCATTCATTTTGTGCTATCCTACGAATATAAGCTTATGTCGCTGAGCGATTGAATGATTCTCCCATTTGTATGAACAGTCAAGTGTTCATTGTAAAGCGTAAAGAGCTGCTTTGCTTACTCCTTTGATTTAAGAATCTCTAGAAATTCATTAAGAGGCAGCGCGATTGCGTTTTGCGAGATTTGAAATAAGGCAAGCGCTGGATCATAGCGTTTAAAGCTTTCTAGTTCATAAAGGTATAGTCCTTGCTCAGATACGATATAATACTTTAAGGCCATTCCTGGTATACCTGGATAGGGAGCGTTATACTTTGATTCAATTTTTGGCGCATACCAGATTTCAAGATTATTTTTAAGCATAGGATGTCTCAGAGTCATCGACTTTCCTTTGATGTCAGCAATCCGATGACGCGAAAAGCATTTTTTTTCTAGCTGATATAATGTGTCACTGTCTGATTTACTCGATTCTTTTGGGAGCTGAACCGCGTATTGTATGCTGTCAATTGTTAAAAGAAGTATTTTTTTTTGGAGTCTCAGATGCTGAAGGCTTTCTTGAATGCCATTTATAGAATTAAAGTGAACCATTTTTAGCAGCGAATCTTTGGCATATAGGATCATTTTTTCTTCTTCGGGTTCGTCGTTGTTAGAAAATCCAGCCTGGAGTTCGTTTGCATTGATTTTAGTTATTCGATAAGTCAATTCTCCAGAAAATGATTTTTGACAAGGTGCATGGCTTGAAAAAAAAAGAACCATCAACAGGAGGCTGAATAGATTTTCATTAAATAGAATGCGCTTAGGAAACATAGACTTATAGGTTGTTTAGTAGTGTAATGCCACTTTTCTCGAAAGGTACAAAACAAACGATGTTTCTCCTAAATACCCAAACTTCAAAAGCACTTATTTGCATTGAATTATTGTATTTTCTCGGTAAAATTTTTTAGTTTCGACTGCGAACTAAATTAATGGAATAAAGAGGCCTTATTATATGAAAGAAATTAAGCTTGTAAAAAATAGATCAGATATTGGAGCAGGAACAAGAGGTGCAGACCTTGGGGTAGATGCAATAGAAATTGCAGCGATTAATCAAAATGACAATTATTTTAATTCCTATTCTTTTGAAGATTTAGAAACTGAAAATGAATCTATTTACAATAAGGTAAAAAATAGCTTTGCCAAGCGAATAGGAAGTGTTTTTACTGTGTGTGATCGCTTAAGCCATCGTGTAACGGATTTGATAAACCAAGATATATATCCTATTGTTATTTCGGGTGACCATTCATCTGCTTTAGGAACCTTAAGTGGCGTGAAAGCTGCAAAATCAGATCAAAAAATGGGGGTTGTTTGGATAGATGCACACGCAGATTTACACTCGCCTTACACTTCTCCTTCTGGAAACGTACATGGTATGCCTTTGGCTGCAGGATTGTCCGTGGATAACAAAGCTTATCAAGTGAATGAGGTACCTGACGAAACTGCATTAATGTGGGATCGATTGAAAAATATAGGAATCCCTGGAAAGAAACTCGACTTTTCTAACCTTATTTATTTCGGTGTACGAGATACAGAGGCTCCAGAAGATGGTTGTATGTCAGACGAAAATATTAAGAATTACACTGTTGAAGAAATTCGATTCAGAGGAATTGAAAAATGTCTTCAGGAGGCACTTCTAAAATTAGAGAATTGCGATGTGATCTATATTTCATTCGACGTTGATAGCTTAGATTGTGACCGCATTTCAAAAGGTACAGGAACTCCTGTTCCTAGAGGTTTTGATATAGATGAGGTCATTCAAATTATTAATACGCTTATTCGAACGGGGAAAACGGCCTGTTTTGAGGTTGTTGAAGTGAATCCGACCCTTGACAATGAAAACAGAATGGCTATAGCAGCTTTTGAGGTTTTAAAAGCGGTTACCCTAGTTATTGAAGAAGTTCACTTGAGTAAATAGCGAGCATCAGGTTGTGTCTAAACAATCTGATATCTTATTTTATGACTTGTAGCTTTTCGATATAGCTTCCTTTATTTGACGTTATTCTTGTCAAATAAGAGCCCGTATTTAACCCATGTGTAATTTTTTTATTAAACCCCCCAAGGTTGTTTTGTTCAAAAACCATTTGTCCATTTAGGTTGAATATTTCTATTCTTGAAATGTTTTCGCTTGTTAATTTAGATTCAATGAAAAAATAAGTATTCGATGGATTCGGAAAGATTTGTATGTTTTCATTTGGCTCTGGGATTTTTGATAAATCCAATCCTACAGTGGGTTCACTATAAAAGTTCCAAACTGATTTGTTTGCACAATAAATATTTTGACCGTTGTCAAATTCCATTTCAAAAACGACTTCATTGTTCGCATTCACTTCCGTGATAACCGAACCTCTATTAACTAACTGATTGTTTCCAAAATTGATTAGTGTATTCCCATTGTCTAATCTCTGAACACTCCCTATCGAAGGTGTAAACAAGGAGTCTGGGTGAACATAGCTCCATGTTTTTGTTGCTGTAGCGTTATTTAGGTCAAGTTCGTACTCTACGCCTCTAGACCTCTTTATACCGCCCGTATATTCATTACTTAAGTTTCCGTTATCATATAATAGATACCGATTTCCCCCTAGGCTCTTGATACAGTGTTGTTTGGAAAATGGATAATCATTTGTGAAAGTGAAATCACTTTGTTCTCCTCCGAGTCTCCAGATGATTTCTCCAGTGGTTCTATGAATTTTTGTGATTTCTGAAATGTTTCGATTAGAAATTAGGAAGTGGCCGTCCTCATCAAGGTCAATAGCGTTGCAATGTAAAAAGTCAATATTTGAATTTCCATAATTGATATGAGAATAGTCCGACATATAAAAGTGATTCCAGCTGAGCCATTCGAAAACGACATTGTGCTCTGAATCAAGCTCTTGAATTACAAGTCCGATGACAGTCTCATCGGGATTGCCATCAGGAGAAATCGTGTCCGTTGCATAATCACGTTGGTCATAAGAAAACAAGATGTAGTTGCCATTCTCAAGTGCAATAAAGTCATGGTTATCGGCAATATAGCCATTCTGGCAGTAGACTGTGTCTACTACGTTCTCTAAGGAGTCCATTACAAACCATCCCTTTGATTGTCTATCGAAATAGGTGATTTTATCATTCAGGTTTACTTTCCATGCCCATCCTTTTAAACCAAAATCCTCCGAATAAATGAGTGCACCTGAGGAGTCTACGATATTTACCGGCTTGCTTGGAGGCCCACCGACTTGAAAAAACAGGTTCCCAGTATGGGCACCATTATTTGTGAGAATCGTATAATCCGGTTGTGCAGAGGTTAAAAATGGAATAAAGCCAAGAAGGAGTAGAAATGATTTCATTAAAAATAATTTTGAGAAACGAATTTAGCACTTTTCAATTGAATATTCTATGATCTGAATTAGAAGCCAAATGTTTTTTTATCAGTGCCAGTATTCCTGATGTATCAGGATACTTTAATAAGTAGGTGTTTGCTGCATTGTTCTTTTGAATTGAGCAGTTAAATAGTTGCCTTCTTATCATCTATTAACTTTATCATCATTTATATTCCATAGGTTTGTATAATTACATTTAATAAATGAAAGGGAATCTTAACTATTATCGTCTAATATTTGAATATTCTTTTTCAAATTCATATTACTAAAGGCTCACATGAAAAAACGACTAAACCTTCTTCTATTCTTGTTTTTATTTCAATCCCTAAGCTCTTTTTCACAAATAGAGGGGAGTAATTTATTCTCTATCGATCAAGTTGTTACGATCGATTTGGATTTCCCGATGAATGATTTCTGGGACCAGCTCGAATATAATTATGAAAACATGGATCAAAATGGTTCTGTTTATATTCCTGCGAACCTTACCTTAACGGATCTTACGGGTACGTATGTCTTTGATAGTGTTGGTGTGCGTTTAAAAGGAAATTCTAGCGAAAATCACCCGGGTGATAAAAAGTCATTTAAAATTGATTTCAATAAATTTATTTCGGGACAGGATTATGATGGCTTGAAGAAGCTAAATTTTAGCAATGGT
>CAJJCU010000017.1 GCA_905182775.1 uncultured Flavobacteriales bacterium | reverse complement strand
CCCTACCAAAAAATTTCGCAACAACAATGGAACCAACGGGTACTGAAAGTAAAAAAGGAGCCCAAAAACAGATACCGATTTTACCAAATCGATTCTTCAGCTTTACGATTCCCTTATTTACCCTCGTAAATTTATTTTTCTCGATATAATCTCGCCCCATTTCTTCTCTCTGTTTTTGACGTTTATCGCGATTGCGCTTCATGAAAAACTCAGCAGAGTAATAGAAAAAAGCAGATCCTACGCAGCCACCTATAAATATAGAGAGCACAGTTTCTATTGGACTCGCACCGAGATGAGGACCCGGAATCGCTGAAAACATAAATTTAACAGTGGCTAAAGAAGCTAGGGTAATGTAGGCAGACCAATTCATGATTATAATTTTGTGCCAAATGCTAAATCCCCCGCATCGCCTAAACCAGGTACAATGTAGGACTCTGAAGTCAATTCAGGATCTATTGCAGCCGTCCATATATCTGTTGATTTTGGCAGCTCACGCTCAACTAACTTAATTGCTTGAGGCGTCGCAATAGAAACAATCACCACCACTTTTTTAGGCTTACCAAATTTAAGAAGTGCCTTATACACCTCTACCATCGAATTCCCTGTAGCAAGCATAGGGTCTGAGATTATCCAAATCTTACCATCTAAATCAGGAGCCGCAAGGTATTCAACTTCAATCGTAAAATCCTCTTTAGTAGAGTGAGACCGATAAGCGGAAACAAACGCACTGTCGCATCGATCAAAAGTATGTAAAAGCCCATTATGCATAGCCAATCCAGCTCTTAAGATCGTGATAAGAATAGGATTCTCCGAAAACTGAAACTCCTGAGAAACACCTAAAGGTGTTTCAACCTCCTTTTGGCTATAGTTCATATTCTTAGAAGCCTCATAACCCAAAATAGATGCAATACGCTCTAGATTAGATCTAAATCGCATGGGGTCTTTTTGAATATTGACATCCCTAATCTCTGAAATATAGTGACTGGCAATAGAAGGATTATCGGAAAGATTGTACAGCATATAGTTCTGATTTTATTCATAATAAAAGTAAGTAGAAAAAAAAGATAAACACAGGAATAAGCATAGAACTTAAGCACTACTATTTCTAGAAAAAATAATACATTCGTATATGAGCATTAAAAAAAATAACGATTCCAAAAAGGTCGCAATCTTAATTACAGTTGCTGCCCTTGGTTACTTTGTTGACATATATGACCTGGTTCTTTTTGGCGTCGTAAAGGCTGAAAGCTTAAGTATAATAATGGAGGGCCAATCACCTGATATACAAAGCTCAACGGGTAAGTTTTTGTTTAACATGCAGATGCTTGGAATGCTCATTGGAGGAATCCTATGGGGGATTCTTGGAGACAAAAAAGGAAGGATAAAAGTATTGTTTGGCTCTATTCTTCTGTACTCAATAGCCAATCTCATTAATGCATTTGTAACAGATGTGACGACCTATGCTATTGTTCGTGTTATTGCAGGTATTGGTTTGGCAGGAGAGCTTGGGGCAGGAATCACACTGGTATCAGAAACCATGTCAAAAGAAAAACGTGGCTACGGGACAATGCTCATTGTTACCTTCGGAGCACTGGGAGCAGTTGTAGCATCCTTTGTTGGTTCAGAGGGCGGCGTGATCGCAGATTACATATTCAGTATAACGGGAACCCAATTGTACAACTGGCAGGTCACCTACCTCGTAGGCGGATGCCTCGGCTTATTCCTGCTTTTACTACGGGTTGGCACTATTGAATCCACCTATTTCCAAAACATGGAACAGGATAAAAATATCAAAAAAGGAAACCTGAAGATCTTATTCATGAACAAGAAGAACTTTATAAAATACCTACACTGCATCATCATTGGAATTCCCATATGGTATGTTGTAGGCCTACTGGTTATGAATTCCAAAGATAACTTTGCGCCACTTATGGGGATTCAAGATATAGAAAATGGACAAGCTGTAATGTACACCTATATAGGACTTTCAGTCGGTGACCTGATTTCAGGGATCCTGAGCCAATGGCTGCGTAGTCGAAAAAAAGTGGTTCGTCTCTACCTCGTATTTACATTGATTTTGATTACATCCTTTTTGTTTTTGATGGATGGCGCTTCAAAAGACCTTTACTATACCATGTGCTTTCTTTTAGGCACTGCGACCGGCTATTGGGCTCTATTTGTAACCATAGCCGCAGAACAATTCGGAACCAACATAAGGTCTACAACAGCGAATACAATCCCCAACTTCGTTAGAGGGTCTGTAAATCTTGTTATGCTCAGTTTTGGCCTGCTCACTGCTTTAAATCTAGGAGATGCGCTTTCGGCCTATATAATTGGATTAATCTTCATAAGCATGGCGCTATACAGCCTAAGCCAGCTTCAAGAAACTTTTGGTAAGGATTTAGATTACTTCGAGACCTAGGCTTTATTTCTTTTCTACAAAGCCAGTGATGGTAAGGACAGTCTCTTCGGGCTCCGTATTTGCCTTAACCCTTATAGTCTTCGTCTGCTTTTTCAATTGACCAACCTTAGGATGGAAAACCACCTCAATCTTATCGCTTTTACCTGGGGCAATTGGCTTGGTCGGTTTTGAAGGTGTCGTGCAACCACAGCTTGCTTTAACATCTGATATCGTTAAAGGAAATTTACCTGTATTGGTCACCCTAAAAACGGTTTTATTATCCGTGTCCTCTTTAATTTTACCAAAATCATGATTCATCTTATCGAACCTCAATGACGTTAAAGATGCTGATTTAGCTGGATTTGGGTCATCTAAGATCTCTAACATCTCTACATCGAAAACCAAGGGCATAAAGGGCTTTATAACCGTTCCTGACTTACCACTTGCTCCATAGGCCAATTCCTGCGGAATGTAAAATCTATATTTCGAACCCAAACTCATTAATTGAAGTCCTTCTGTCCATCCTTTGATGACCTGGTTCAACCCAAATTCTGATGGCGTACCTCGATCTACAGAACTATCAAATACGTCACCGTCCGGAGTCGTTCCGTGATAATGTACTTTGACTTTGCTTGATGCACTTGGTTTTGGACCCTCACTCTTTTTAAGGATTTCATACTGCAGTCCTGAAGAAGTAGTCGCAACACCGGATCTTGTTTTGTTTTTTTCTAGAAAATCTAAACCTGCTTTTTTGTAATCAACAGCGGGGGCTTCTTTGATTTCAAGATCCAAAGGCAAGTCAGAACCACACGAATATACAACTAAAGTAAAAGTTAAAATAAATAAACCTAAGTATCTGTTTTTCATGGTTTTTAGTTTTATGTTTTAAAATGAGGGATCCTTTAAAGATTTAAAGGATTGGCTTAAAAAAATGTGCCCACGACTGGATTCGAACCAGCACACCTTACGGCACCACCCCCTCAAGATGGCGTGTCTACCAATTTCACCACGTGGGCATTTTGTCTGCAAATATAGACTATTTTTCATTTTATAAATCAATGATCATAAACTAAAATTCACAAAAATTTCATTTACTTTTGCTTGTAATATTACATCAATGAGTGATTCAAAAGTTAGTAAAATAACATTCGCGGGAATTCTAATAAGTACTGGAATTGTTTTTGGAGACATTGGAACCTCCCCCTTGTATGTTTTTCAAGCAATCACGGGAGGTGGTACAAACATCAATGAAGGGTTTATTCTTGGCGGACTATCCTGTGTTATATGGACTTTATTACTCATCGCTACCTTTAAGTATGTTTACTTTGCACTAAACGCCGATAATAAGGGAGAGGGAGGAATCTTTGCACTTTTTGCATTGTTAAAAGAAAGACGCTTTAGATGGATTATAATCCCTGCACTCATTGGCTGTTCCACACTTATTGCCGATGGATTTATCACACCGGCAATTTCTATTTCTTCGGCAGTAGAGGGCATCAACACTATTTATCCAAACCTCCCCGTAATCCCAATCGTTGCGACTATTGTTATTTTACTTTTTATCGTTCAGCAATTTGGAACCATGGCCATAGGAAAGTTCTTTGGGCCATTTATGGTGGTATGGTTTTCATTCCTTGGATACCTCGGAGCTATGCAAATCGTGGATAACCCAACAGTACTAAGAGCGCTTAACCCTTGGTGGGCATTTAACCTCATCGCAAATATTGACGGTGGATTCTGGGTATTAGGATCTGTATTCCTGTGTACAACCGGTGCAGAAGCCCTTTATTCTGATTTAGGACATTGTGGAAAGGGAAACATTAGAGTCAGTTGGGCATTTGTTGCAACACTCTTAGTAATGAATTATATGGGACAGGCTGCCTTATGCTTAACTCCAGGTTTTGGCTTAGAGACCAACCAAACGGTCTTCTATTCCATGGTCCCTGAAAGCATTATGCCTTTCGCAATCGCCATCGCTACCGCCGCTACAATCATTGCTTCTCAAGCTTTAATTACAGGTGTGTTCACCCTTGCTAATGAGGCGATTAAACTTAAACTTTGGACCAACCTAAAAGTAAAATACCCAACGGATCATAAGGGACAAATCTACATCCCATTTATCAATTGGTTCTTAATGTTCGGCTGCCTTTTGGTCATCTTTATTTTCAAAAAGTCCAGTGCGATGGAACACACTTATGGACTAGCAATTACCATTGACATGGTGATGACATCCATTCTTCTTGGTTTTTTACTCATTGTCAAATACCCCAAAAGGCAACTCATCTACCTATCTATATTCTTACTCTTTATCGCCATAGAAGGCGTGTTCCTAATGTCCAATCTCGGAAAAATAGTATCTGGGGGTTGGTTCACTTTAATTTTGGCAGCCTCATTCTTTACCCTTCTATTCCTTTATTACAAGGCTCGTAAACTACGAACAAGCATAACAGAGTATACTTCTATGAAAAAAGTGATTCCATTGCTCTCAGCGGTTAAAAAAGACCAAAAAATCCCTTTTGAAGCTACAAATCTTGTATTCCCAACGAGAAGTAATTCCCCAAACAAGATTGACACAACCGTTTTCCATTCTCTCTTCAAAAAGAAACCTAGAAAAGCAGATATCGTTTGGTTCCTGCATTTGGACATTCAGAACGAGCCGTGGGGTGTTCATTATTCAGTCAATGAAATCATAGATAAATCTTGCTACTACGTTAGCCTGCAGCTCGGATTTAAGGAGGAACACCATATTGAATATATGATGCGTAAGATTCAAAGAAAAATGGTTGAAAAAGACAAACTCTCAGGAAACAGTGCGTTTGAATCCGTAAGAGGCACATTTGACGAAGTGGATTATCGTTTTGTTGTTATTAATTCTAGGGTATCCGCCGATGATGACCTGACCCCATTCCAAAACATCTGTATCAAGGCCTATCGCTTTGTAAAAAGCACAGGGTTAAAACCCGCTGAGGACTTCGGATTAGACAAAACAAATGTCACGGTGGACTACGTTCCTATTTCCGTCACTAAATCTGTTGATCAAGAAGTCATAGAAGACTTCGAGGATTACTCTATTACTTAAATAAGTATGAAAATACACGTTCTAAATACTGGATTTTTTAAACTTGATGGAGGGGCTATGTTCGGTGTTGTACCAAAGAGCCTCTGGTCAAAAACAAATCCTGCCGACCCCAATAACATGTGCTCTTGGGCATTAAGATGTATGCTTATAGAGCAGGGAGACAGGCTAATTCTGATTGATACGGGTATGGGAGAGAAACAATCTGAAAAGTTTTTTTCCTACTATTATTTACATGGTGAAGATGCCCTCGACAAAAACTTGAAAGCACTTGGTTTTTCTCGTGACGATATTACAGATGTTTTCTTAACACACTTGCACTTTGACCACTGCGGAGGCGCTGTAGAATGGAACAGTCAAAAAAATGGCTATCGGCCCACTTTTAAAAACGCAATATACTGGAGCACCAAAACCCATTGGGATTGGGCTATCAACCCAAACGATCGTGAAAAAGCATCCTTTTTAAAAGAAAACATTATGCCACTTCAAGAAAGCGGTCAACTCCAATTTGTGGAGAGAAATGGGGCACTCACAAAGAATGTATTTGAAAATTTCGATGTACTTTTCGTTGACGGGCACACAGAAAGCATGATGATCCCTCAAATCAAGTATCAGGACAAAACACTGGTGTTTATGGCTGATCTTCTGCCGAGTGTTGGCCACATACCACTCCCCTATGTGATGGGCTACGACACCAAACCCTTAACCACATTAAAAGAGAAAGGTGAATTCCTTATCAAGGCACAAAAAGAGGATTACATATTGTTTCTTGAGCACGATTCCATCAATGAATGTTGTACCTTAATGGAAACAGAAAAAGGTATTCGGCTTGACCGAAGCTTTGATTTTAAAGAAATGTTTTAAATGACGGAACCAAATTCTTCTGAGAAAAAGCCAAAGGAATCCTATTCTGAAAAGGACCAATGGAATGACGACCTAGATCTTCCACCATTGCAACACAAGAAGGCCACAGCTAAAAAACCAATTCTTGAAAAAGCTGATTTTGACAAAAAAAAGAAGCAGCCCCAGAAACTCATTTTCGCTTCACTTTTTATTTTTGTTGGGTTGGTTGTGTTTTTCGTGGTTAATACGAAAAGTAAAGATTCAGAGAACATAAAAACGGCAAAAAACACAGAAGAAAAACAGCGCATTGAAGATGAAAATTTGCCCGAACCAGATCAAGAAACAACGAACAACAATACCGAAAAAGTATGGATAGAAGATACCGTGGTCGTTGAAGAGCTTGAGGAGCTAGAGCCTGAGCCTGAGCAAAACATAATAGAAACCAACCTAGGGCCTCACAATTACCATATTGTAATTGGCTCTTTTTTAGAGGAAGAAAACGCATTACTATGGCAAGAGCAATTAGGAGAATCTAATGCAACCCCTATAATAATTGAGTATCAAAAAATGTTTAGGGTCGTGTTGTCCTCCCACGGAAATATCGATGAAGCAGAAATTGAACTTGATAGAACACGAACTATTAAAAAATTCAAAGCATGGATCGCCTACATGAATTAAAAAGTCCCAAAGACATCATTAAGCAAATGATGCTCAAGGATGAATTTAGCAAATGGCTCGGGATTCAGGTTGATGCAATCGACCATGGAAGATGCTCCTTATCGTGCACCCTTCGAAAAGAAATGCTTAATGGCTTCTCAATTGCACATGGAGGGATCGCCTATTCCATAGCAGACACTACCCTAGCCTTTGCAGCCAATAGCTACGGATACCAGAGCTTTAGCATTGAAACATCAATTTCACATCTTCAAAAAGTTAAAGAAGGTGACCGACTCATCGCGGAATCCGAAGAGATTCATAGAGGCAAGAAAACTGGGGTTTATCACGTCAATGTCAAGAACCAACATGATGAACTTGTTGCTATATTCAAAGGGACTGTTTACATCTCAAAAATTACTTGGTAAAATTATGCATGCATAATATATTTTTACTAATTTAGTCTCCTGATGGAGCAAGAACAACCTTTATTTATTGACTTTTTAATTCGCCATGCTTGGCACCGTGTTTCGAGAATGTACAACAATACGGCGAGCACTGAGGGAATGACCATGTCAGTTGGCTTTATTCTAATGATTGTTGAAAAAAGCGGCACTCCAAGCACACAACTTGGCCCAAAGATGGGGATGGAGCCAACCTCTCTTTCTCGAACCTTGAACAACATGGAGTCTAGTGGATTAATTGAGCGAAAGGAATTTTCAGGAGACAAAAGGAAAGTAAATATTTTTCTCACAAAAAAAGGCGTTTCAAAAAGAAAGCTGGTGAAAAACTTCCTTTTAGACTTTAATAAAAAAATCGCATCAAAATTCAAAGACCGTGATTTACAAGGATTCATGAATGTCATGAGTGCTGTAAATTTGGCCATTGAGGATGTAGAAATAAAAAAAAATAACGAATTGTAATTAGACGTATATGAAAAGATTTATTAGAAAAGTAGCCATTTTAGGCTCAGGAGTAATGGGATCAAGGATCGCATGTCATTTTGCAAACGTTGGTTGTGAGGTTTTACTTTTAGACATATCTCCAAAAGAGCTTGACGCCGCAGAATCTAAAAAAGGTTTATCCCTTGATTCTCCAGCTGTCAGAAATAGAATTGTCAATCAATCCTTACAGTTTGCCCTAAAGTCTAACCCCTCGCCTATTTACAGAAAGTCTTTTGCATCAAGAATTGAGACCGGTAACTTTGATGATGATTTACACAAAATAAAGGATTGTGATTGGGTCATTGAGGTTATTATCGAAAGACTTGATATCAAGCAACAGTTATTTGAAAAAGTTGAGGTCCATAGAAAAGAAGGTACATTGATCTCCTCTAACACCTCTGGAATCCCAATAAATATGATGCTCAGCGGTCGTAGCGAAGATTTTCAGAAACACTTTTGTGGAAGCCATTTTTTCAATCCCCCAAGATACCTCCAGCTCTTAGAAATCATACCAACCCCAAAAACAGATCAATCTGTTGTTGATTTCTTAATGGATTACGGGGCAAAAATTCTAGGTAAGAAAACAGTACTCTGTAAAGACACACCAGCATTCATTGCCAACCGAGTTGGCGTCTATTCAATCATGTCCCTGTTTCACGCTGTCAAAGAGATGGGCTTTACCGTCAGTGAGGTCGATAAATTATCCGGTCCTATTCTTGGACGCCCAAAATCTGCGACCTTCCGAACTTGCGATGTAGTTGGACTAGACACCCTGGTTCATGTCGCAAACGGCTTGAAGGCAAATTGCCCAGATGATGAAGAAAAAGAGCTTTTTGAATTGCCTGATTACATTTCAAAAATGGTTGAAAAGAATTGGCTCGGTTCAAAATCTGGCCAGGGCTTTTACAAAAAAGAAAAAGACGAGAACGGAAAAAAAACGATCTTGGCTCTAGACCTCGAAACCTTAGAATACAAAAAGCCTGAAAAAGTCAAATTCCCAACACTGGAGATGGCGAAGCCAATTGAAGACCTTCACCAACGAACTAAAATGCTCGTTATGGGAATGGATAAAGCCGGAGAATTCTACAGACGAATTTTCGGTGGATTGTTGGCCTATGTTTCAAACAGAATACCTGAAATATCAGATGAGTTTTATAAAATAGATGATGCATTAAAGGCTGGCTTTGGCTGGGAGCTCGGTCCTTTTGAATCTTGGGATCTATTTGGCTATGAGCAAGGAACGAAATTCATTAAGGACGCAGGAAAAACTATGGGTAACGCCATTACTGAGATGAGAGCCGCTGGCATGACTACTTTCTACAAAATAGAAAATGGAAACAGGCTGTTTTTTGACATGGCATCCAAAAGCTACAAAATTGTACCCGGAACAGAAGACCTCGTCGACTTAAATTCTTTGCGAAGTGAAAACAAGGTTTGGGGGAATTCAGACTGCACCGTTGTCGATCTTGGTGAAGGCATCTTAAACATTGAGTTTCATACGAAGATGAATACCATTGGAGGAGGAGTTCTTCAAGGAATAAACAAAGCAATTGACCTTGCTGAAGAAAGTTATTCAGGGTTGGTAATCTCAAACACGGGACAAAACTTCTCTGCTGGAGCAAATGTTGGCATGATTTTCATGATGGCAGCAGATCAAGATTTTGACGAATTAAACTTTGCCGTTAAAGCTTTCCAGGATACAACCATGCGAATCAGATACTCCAACATCCCAGTCATTGTTGCTACGCACAACTTGACCTTAGGGGGAGGTTGCGAAATCTCATTACACGCAGATAAAGTTATCGCACATGCTGAAACCTATATGGGATTGGTGGAATTTGGTGTAGGACTTATCCCAGGTGGTGGCGGTACAAAGGAATTTGCAAAACGATTGTCTGACGAATTACGCGATGGTGATATTAAAATAAACCGTTTAAGAGATCGCTTTTTAACTGTTGGCCAAGCTAAAGTTTCACTTTCCGCTTATGAAGCTTTTGATTATGGCTACCTCAGAGAAGGAATCGATGAAGTCGTTGTTTCAAGAGACCATCAACTGGCTAGAGCTAAGGCGGCCTGCCTCGAATTAGCCGATAAAGGTTATGTTGCTCCGAAACGTGAAAAAAACATCACGGTCGTTGGACAAGAAGGTTTGGGAATCGTATATGTCGGTGCCAATTCAATGTTATCAGGGAATTACATGTCAGAACATGATAGAATAATTTCTGAAAAATTAGGCTTTGTGCTATGCGGAGGAGATCTTTCCGAGAACACAACGGTATCCGAACAATACTTATTGGACCTAGAAAGAAAAGCATTCCTAGAATTATGTCGTGAAAAAAAGACACTTCAAAGAATTGAAAGCATCGTTAAATATGGTAAGATTCTGAGAAATTAAATTTTAGTAACTCGAATAACAACACGTCTATTCTTGGCCCGTTCTGACCGAGTACTCCCTGAATTCAATGGATTCTGCTCACCTTTAAAGTCAACTAAGAATCTTTTCTGATCTACAGAAAATGCTTTCTTAAGAAACCTTACTACTGCCTCTGCCCTACTTTTAGATAGGCTCATGTTGTAGGCATCCTGCCCTATTAAATCAGTATACCCAGTCACTGCAAATTGATTTTGATTCGGTTCCATAAATTCAGAAATTGCTTTCTGAACCTTTGTCGCTTCATCTTCAGGAATAACATCGGAATCAAAGTCAAAATAAACAACAAGCTCTCTAAGCTGACTCGGGGCTTGTTTTTTTACAGATTGATCCTCTACCTTATTTTTGCTTGTATAGATAAAGTCTGTAGGGATTTCAGAATACCTTTTACTATTGATCGGCTCGATGATTTTAGTAGAAAACATTCCTTTTCGGTCTTCCAAAACAGAAACGCTGGAAGCCTTAATGGGGCGAGGTATTGAAAGCTCGTATACCCCTTTGGAATTAGATCTTGCCTGGCCTAAAATCTTACCATCAGAGACAACCACAACGGTCATTTCAACAGGCTGCTGATTCACCTCAATTTTTCCATAAACCAAAACAGTCTCTTTAGGTTTCAAATCTTCATCTACACCCGACAAATCGGCAAACCAAACATCTAAGTCTCGCACAAAAAAAGCCTCAGCTCCTGCTCCCGAGATAACAAACCCCATATCATTACTCGTCGAATTAAAAGGCTCACCTATATTACTTATTGGACCCACCTTACCCTTATTTAAGCTTGATTTAAATATATCTAGACCGCCAAATCCGCCATGACCATCAGAAGAAAAATAAAAAGTAGTATTATCGGCAGCAATAAAAACAGAGCGTTCATCTGAATCCGTGCTCACGCCTAATAATTCAGGATAACTCCAGCTTCCATTGTTTTGTGTGCTATAGTACAAATCCATATTACCACTATAGGAAGCTCCACAAGCTACAATAAAAGTATTACCGTCTGGAGAGACCGCCATCCCATCAGTACCAAAACCTGAGTGGAGCTCAAACATCACTCTAAAATATTGGTTAATCCCCCCTCCTAAACCTCGAATAGACTGAACAACACCGCCCTTTATTTTGGCTTCATAATATGGACCACCGGTATCCTCCCAATTATCCTTCCAGCTTTGGAAAACTATTTTTTGACCATCAAAAGAAACTGAGGGCTCATCCTCTCCCCTTCTTGTATTTAATTCATTCACCTTTTGAGGTGCACCCCAAAATCCTTCATCCTGTAAATTGGACCTATAAAGATCACCCTGCCTAACTAAATTTCTGTTTCTAGGATTTTCGATTCGTGTAGACATAAAATACAAGACTTCCCCATCTGGGGTTAAAGAAAGATTGCATTCACGGTATTCTGTATTTAATACATCGAGTGCCCTAATATTGATTTTAGAATTGTGCTGAAGCACTTCAACTTCTTGAGCTAGAAGAAAATAACCCGGGATGAGGGAGATGGTAAAAAGAACGCAAAAAAGTAGTTTCATTTTCATAATAAATAAAAAGATGATAAAAGTTACGAATCATTTTTAAAAAAGTCTTTCTGAATCAGAAATTAAGTTTACTTTTGTATCT
>CAJJCU010000016.1 GCA_905182775.1 uncultured Flavobacteriales bacterium | reverse complement strand
ATAGATTAGCCAGGTCGCTATAGTAGGCTACTTTTAAATGGTTGCTCGGCTCTTGTTCCCAGGCCACAACATAACCGCCATCTACGGATTCGGCAATAGCGGGTTGAGAGGCATTTGAGGCCAAGACGACCTCTATATTCCATGTGAGAAAATCGCTAGATGTTGCCAGAAAGACCTGAGGTTGTGAAGATGAATAGTGGTGGTAAACCGCAATAAAACCGCCATTCGGATTTGCGATTATTTTTGCGCAATCCATGGATTGATCAAGATTGTCTTTTGTGTCATATTGATAGACATCTGCTGTTTGTACTGAATCCAAAAACCCATGGAGTTTAGCTCTTGATGAATCTGAAAGGGTTTGCGAATTTGAAATGCTGCAAATTAAAAGGAGCGATACCCCTAAAACGTGATTTTTCATTTGTGTAAATTTTCTATTTTCCTTTTGCAATCTTTGATTTTAGGTATTCAATATTTTATCTGCAATTTTCTTTGCGTCTTGGCAATACTTGTCTTCCCCTTGTAATGTCCATTCACCTGTTTTATCTATATAGTACCTCACTGTTTTCTCAACAACCTCGGCATAACCTCCGTAAGATGACAACATCTTTTCTACTTCTTCAGCATAATCATTCTTACTTAATTCCTCTTGCAGGACAAGACCCCATAACCTATTAATACGCTTAGATTTTTCTTTGTAAATCGGGTTGATCGTTTTGTAAGCCATTAAGAATAGCGAAAGCGCTTTGGCTTCAGCTGATGGTTTTTCTGGTTTAGTTTTCATAGGATTCATTTCTATATATCGTTTGGGTCTGCTTTTCTGTTCCAGACTAAAGTTAACACTTTTCGGTATTAAATGTTAGCGCTTTTTTGTTGGTTGGTTTGACGACATGGAGCATCGCAGGTGCTCAGATATATCCTTTTTTTTTTTTCGAAGACAGGTTTTTCTTAATATTGATTTGCATTTTTAAATATATAGGTCGCATTATCACAGCAGGCTGCATAGAAAAGTGTCAATTCAAATTGATGTGCATCATTGTTATAGGCTAAAGTATACGCATCCGCAGATCTAATTACAATATCAATATCTTCTAGTAAGGATTGAGGAACCTCATCTTTAACAGCTAAATAAAGTTTGTCATTAAGCAGCGTTGTTTTCTGATTCAGGGAATCCGGAATACCCGTAATGTAATCTTCGGGCGCTTGGGCCAATTGGTAGCTAAGTCTAGTTCCATCAAATGGTACTTTGAAAACAATTTCACCATTGTAAACCAACTCACAAGTTTGGTCCTCCTGCACAATGACTTCCAGCGTATTTAGAGCCAAAAGATCTTTTTCGCTTAATTCAATCTCAAAAGCTTCTCTTCTACCTTGGTGTATGGAAGACCCTTCGATAAGCCATTCTCCGTCGTTTTTCGTGTAGTCGTAAAGTATGTTTGCGCCGGACAATGCGCTTATAGAGTTTAAGGAATGTTTTCCCTGTAAATCGATTAAAATCGCTTGTTTTTGAGGGATTCTCTTTGGGGCCTCTTCTTTAATCTCTCCAGTGGATTGTATTTCATACTCAGTTTTAGAATAGAGAACCTCTGTTTCACAGTCGTCATCAAATTCAACAGGATTTTCATTTGTATTTAAAACAATGGTGTGTTCCCTTTTAACGTAAAAATGAGTGTCATTTGTCCAGTGTACGGATTTCCAATCAAAACAACCCTCGCAGGCTGAAGGACAGTCACAGCTTAAGGTAAGCGGTAGGGCTTGTATAAGTGTTCCGTTTTTGTCGAAGCTGCTAATTTGTATCTGTTCGCATGGAGCGCCACTAAACGCTTCGGTTTCCAGAACAAATCCGGATGCAATGTCCCTTTTTTTTGTGATGTTTATTGTTTGACGAATCGCTTCTATTGAAAAACCATCAAGGGCGATCGATGCAATGATTTGCGACATTAAGATAGAGTCATTTGGGGTGCTGTATTCAACTGCTTCTATCTTGTTTTCTGTTTCTACTTCAGTTGCATTTTTTCCTTCTTGGCTATTATTACATGAAGAAAGAAAAAATAAGATTGTTACAAATAAGAGGTTTTTCGCTTTCATACAGTTTAGATATTTGAGTAACGTTTTGTAAATGGAAAGAGGGACATTAGAAAGGTATAAACTTTCAAGCGTGCCCTGAGCCAAAGCGTTGTATTTTGTTTTTAATTTATTCGTTGTTAAGTTCCAATTGAGAATTTTATTACCCCTCCTAAAAAGTAATGTTTTAATTTCTGTCATTTAGATACTAATTTAGTTTTCCGTTTGCTTACCTCTAACGTTGTGTCTAAATTAAGTTATTCAATTTAGTTTCGACTGTGTTATGACCCTATTTTTCATCTGAAATTGAGTTATTTTAGAGATGAATTCGGACAACATTATTCTGTCCATTTATTGTGAAAGTAACTAGCATCGGCCCTTTTTTGCCACTCTGAAATCTTATTGAAGATTGATCTTGAAGTAAGGTGTTTACTTGAAGCCTCCTTCCCATTGGGTCTATAAGCTGTAGGTTATCAATTTGGTTCTCATCGGAGGTCTCCAATTCATAGGTGTCTGTTGTTATTCTTTTAAGAAGATAATCACTGTTGTGATTTAGTGGGTCATTTACATTGCCAAACGGAATCTCCAGATTAAGGGTTTGAGTACCCACTACAGTCGTGCAAGGGCTATAGCCAGTCAGCTGCACGGTATATTCACCAGGCTCGAGATAGACATGACTTGGGTTGGATGCAGTTGAGGTATTCCCGTCGCCAAAATCCCAAAGAAGGGAGTCGACGTACTCGGTGATTTCTTGAAATTCAGCCGTGAAATTTAAACTGTCTATAGTGAATGAGAACGCTGCATTCGCTAGTGAATCATGGTGCTTAAGGCCCCAGGTTTCCAAACTATCCAGGACACAAAGGCTTGCCGCTTGCTGAAGAGCTAGTGCGTCATCAGCTGTTAAACTACCCGTAAAGCTTGATCCCACAGGAGAGCTATGAAAGACAGAGGCATAAAAGGTACAAGCAGCTAGATAAGAACCAGAATAGGAGGGGTGCGAGCCGTCGCCGTTGTATAGATTAATATTGGGATGGTTGTCACGAATATATTTCCAAGCGACACCGACCGGTGCAACAGAAGCATTTGTAGCATCCATAAAACGCAAGTAGGCAAGGCGCAATCGTGCGTTCATTTTATCAAAAGTATTGATTGAATCCCATTGTGGATCTCCATTTTGACGTCCCCAGGTCATAAAAAACAACGCTTGTGAGCAGGTTGAAATCGCTTGGGAACTATCTGCGAGCTGCACGGCATAAGGAAGCGTTTGGTCTGTTACCTGCCCATAAGGGAAGGAGGGCTCTTGACTTTGTGCTTGCAGCACGACATAGTCCCAATCCGCATTATTGATTGCTGAATAGGTCGCTGTATTTCCCGCATGGCCGGCAAAGGTCATTCCTCCCGGGGTCTGAGAGGCATGCACTACGTGATCTCCGAACGATGCCGCAATGTCCGTAAGTAATCCAGGCATGTTATTGAAATAGGTATAACTATTGCCAATAAACAAAACAGCAGCAGTATCCTGCGCATAGTTTGCTCCGATTTGCAATGAAATGAATAGGCTTAACAATATTTTTCTGAAGTTTTTCATTTTTCCAAATAGCACATTAATAATTTCTTTTGATCGGCTTCTAAAAGCCATTTCTCAAGAGACGCGGGAATGGGCAATAGGATGCTTATTTGTTGAAAGTTCCCACGCATGATCTCACATCCGTAGGAAACCCCAATACGAAGTGCCACCTGGTCTTGTTCTAGGTGATGAAATGCAAAATTTTCAAGGATCCCCCCAAAATAAAAATCACAACCGCCGTCCAAGTTTTGCCAAAGTTCTTTTAATTCTCGGACATTGGAATCGATGAGGTATTTTTTTACAAAATCATTTTTGTACAGAGCATCAAACAGATCGCCTTCTGAAAATAGATCAATCAAACTGATTTGATCTAGTAATACAGATTTAGCAATAATCTGTTTGCCATAAGTTGGGTGTGCTCCTCCCTCATAATACCAGTTCTGAGTATAGCTTACATATGGACCAACGACGGATATCAATTCGGAGTTTTCATATTCCTTCGAATAAGTCAATAACGCTATTGAGTCCTTAAAGGGATGATGTTCAATAAGTCTAATAGAGTCGACCCAATGGCTGTCATATCTGTGATCTTCAAGATCATATCCTTCACGGGCGACATTTTTATAAATTCTTGTGCTTTTTCCTGTTAATGTATTTTGAAAATATGCAGCGTCTTCAGACCAAGTGATTTTGATGTCTTTAAATTCTGTTTCTGAGCCAACCTGTGCAATAAATGAGCAAATATGAAGTGAAAAAGCAACAATAAATACCAGTTTTATGAATAAAGAGTGTTTAGTATAATGATGCATATTCTTAATTTAAGAATCCATCTTTTGAATCTAACAAAAAACGAATGCTAATCGTCTATCTATTATTTTTCTATCTGCTCTGCGCTAGATAGATATGTTTGTTTTTAATTTGTATTTTTGAGTACAAT
>CAJJCU010000015.1 GCA_905182775.1 uncultured Flavobacteriales bacterium | reverse complement strand
TTCTAGAATGGCATAGTCATCTATTTGGACATGTCCAGATAGTCCCGTGTAGCTCGCCAAAATCACATGGTCTCCAATGGTGCAGTCGTGTGCAATATGAACATAAGTCATAAGCAGGCAGTGTGAGCCGATCTTTGTGGCCATTTTATCGTTCGTTCCTCTGTGAATAGTAACACATTCCCTAATTACCGTATGGTCGCCAATTTCTACAATGGTATATTCACCACCAAACTTTAAATCTTGTGGTATAACACCAATTACGGCACCTGGAAATATTTCACAATTTTTACCAATACGTGTTCCCGGATATAGCACAACGTTGGAATGTATTTTAGTTCCTTCCCCAATAATGACATCTTCGTGAATGTGCGCAAATGGATCAATTGAGATATCTTCTCCAAGCTCGGCTTTTGGATGAACGGATGCTAATGGGCTAATATTCATTAGGCTTCTTTATCTTTAATTACTTGGGCAAGCATTTCAGCTTCCGCTACCACTTTTCCATTGACATAAGCCGTCCCTGCCATTTCTACAAGTCCTCGACGAATAGCCGACATTAACTTTAGTTCAAAAACAACAGAATCTCCAGGAAGTACTTTTTTCTTGAATTTAACGTTGTTTATTTTCATGAAATAAGTGGAGTAGAGGTGAGGGTCTTCAACCTTGCTTAAAGCAAAGATTCCACCTACTTGCGCCATAGCCTCAACTTGAAGTACACCTGGGAAGACTGGGTTTCCAGGAAAGTGACCTGTAAATACAGGTTCATTCATTGTGATATTTTTCACCCCCCAAATAGAGTCTTCAGTAATCTCCATAATCTTATCTATCATAAGAAATGGAAAACGATGTGGTAGCATTTTTTCAATGGCATTGATATCGTATAATGCCTCTTGAGTTAGGTCAAATGATTTGCCTTTTTGCTGCTGCTTTTTAATTTGCTCTTTTAATACTTTAGCAAATCTAACATTACCTGAGTGTCCAGGCCTAGCCGCTAAAATATGTGCTTTAATGGGTCTGCCAATTAGTGCTAAATCTCCTACGATATCAAGTAGTTTGTGACGTGCAGGTTCATTTTCATATTGTAATTTTGTGCTATTTAACACGCCAATACCGTCGAAGGTTACCTTTAAATCTTCTTTACCTAACAACTTAGCCAATTTTGTTAGCTCATCTTGTGAAATTTCTTTTCGCTCTACAAGAACAATCGCATTATCTAGATCGCCTCCTTTAATTAAATCGTTCTTTGCTAAAACCTCTAATTCCTTTAAGAAAACAAAGGTTCTGCATTTGGCAATCTCTTTTTTAAAGTCGCCAATACTGTACATGCTTGCATGCTGCGTTCCGAGTGCAGGTGATTGGTAATCGACCATTACGGTAAGCCTATAGTTTACGTCGGGAATCGCTAAGAATTCTATGCCATTCTCCTCATCTTCCCAAGGGATATTCTCAGTTAATTCAAAGTAAAGTCGTTCGGCATTTTGTTCTTCATAGCCTACTTCTTCGATAGCTTCAACAAATTTCAATGCGCTCCCATCCATAATTGGGATTTCAGGGCCGTCTACTGTGATCAGAGCATTGTCTACCTGACAACCATAAATAGCAGCAAGTACGTGCTCTGTGGTGTGTACTCGAGCATTATTTTGTTCTAAAGTAGTACCTCTTTCTGTTGATACCACCATTTCTACATCTGCCTTTATAATAGGTTTTCCTTCAAGATCAATTCTTTGAAATTTATAACCATGGTTGGCTGGGGCAGGGTGGATTTCAAGATTTGCTTCTACTCCAGTATGTAGACCAATTCCTCTTAATTTTACGATTCCTTTAAGGGTTCTTTGTTTCTCGGACATCAATTATTCTTTTGTTAAAGCTTCAATTTTTTCTTCTAATTCTTGCACCCTTTTAAGCAATCCCGGAAGTTTTCTAAATCCGAAATAAGATCGTTTAAAGTCATCTAGCGGGATCCCTGGTGAGCCCATCAATGTTTGCGCTTTTTTGATACTTGATGGAATTCCAGATTGGGCTACTATTTTTGTTTGATCAGCAATTTTAATGTGTCCACTAATTCCTGCTTGACCGCCAATCAATACGTTTTTACCTATTTTTGTCGATCCTGCGATACCTACTTGTGCAGCCATAGCAGAGTCTTGGTCAATGTCAACGTTATGGGCAATTTGACAGAGGTTATCAATCTTCACACCTTTTCGAATGAATGTTGATCCCATTGTCGCCCGGTCAATAGAGACATTAGAGCCTAATTCCACATCATCTTCAATAACCACGTTGCCTATTTGAGGTATTTTTTGAAATTTTCCTTTTTCGTCTGGTGCAAAACCGAAACCATCGGATCCAATGACACTCCCAGCGTGAATAATACAGTTTTTACCAACTTTACAATCGTGGTAAACACTCACATTCGGAAATATTTTAGTTCCCTCATCTACCGTTACATTTTCGCCGATATAGCTATTGGGGTAGATGGTAACATTCTTTCCTATAACCGCATTTTTACCGATGTAAGCAAAAGCGCCTATGTGAACATTTTCCCCAACTTTCACAGATTCATCAATGTGAGCGGGTTGTTCTATACCTGCCTCTTTAACGTAAAGATTTCCGTATAGCTCTAAAAGCTTAGCAAAACAAGAGTAGGCATCTTCTACCTTTATCAGAGTCAAGTTTTGGGGCAATGCTTTACTTGGTGTGAAAGACTTGTTAACGATACAAATACTTGAACCTGTCGTATAAATATATTCCTCATACTTCGGGTTAGATAAGAAACTAAGTGTACCCGTTTTGCCTTCTTCAATTTTAGCCAAGTCACTGACCGTAGATTGTGCATCTCCTTGAATTTCTCCATTAAGTATACCGGCAATTTGTTCAGCTGAAAACTCCATAATCCAAAAGTATAAAAAGTGTCTTGTTTAATAGCATGATTCTTAAATTAAATAATCAGTCAAAAGCAGTTGTGAAAACTTATTAAAATATCCAATCCTGCACGTAAAAGGATTATTGAAAATTCGGATTCCAGTCTTTTTTATTTACAAACATCTTCGTCAAAGACGAATTTGTAAATCCTTGACTTTTCTTTAAAGTAGGTTGAAAAAAAGTTTACTTTTTGTCCAACATCTGTTTTTAAAGTTATACAGTGTATAGGTTTTGGTGATTTCGATAAATCTGAATTCAACATGTTGACCCTTCCGTTTTCAAGAAAAAGTCTATACAAAGTACTATCCTCTGTAATATCTAACGCTTTTCTTTGGCAAATAGTATGTGCACTGCTATCAGAATAGAAGAGATTGTTTTTAACAGGATAATGTACAGGAGTTCCTAAACCCTTTTTTGAAGGAATCGCATTCTGTGCTGAAAATTGATTCGGTAGTAATTCACAAATGAAGGCATTCTCATAAAGAACGATCTGTGCTACGAATTGTTTTTTAGATTTTGTCGGCCCTTCTAAGTGATATATTTTTGGATTTTCGCTTTTTTTACTTTTTGAAAATTGAACCTCGGCATCCTCGAGATACTGCGAAATCTCTGTTTTCTTTATCCCCAAGTTTTTTAATACCAACATATTGCTGTCAGAGATAAAAACGATGCGACTAGAAATCATGTCTTTCACTCTATTTTCTGGCAGCCATGAACAGCCACGTGTATTAAAGAAAAAGAAAACGAAAATTAGACCAATTCCAAACCCTATCCCGTAGTACAAAAGTCTTTTGTAAAAGTTAGTCATAAATACCAATCACTTAAGATGTATGTTTTAAGTTGAGAACAGGAATACGTTGAATAATCAACTTAAGTCCCAGTAAAAGATCCAGTACTAAAGGTTTCTATAAAAGAGCCTCAAGTTTAGCTGCTAATGTTGCCTTTGGAACAGCTCCTACTGATTTGTCAACAACTTCTCCGTTTTTAATGAATAAAACCGTTGGGATGCTTCTTACGCCAAACTGGGCGGAAACATTTGCGTTTTGGTCAACATTGACTTTGCCGACAAGCGCTTTTCCTTCATATTCTTTGGACATTTCACTGATTAGTGGACCAATCATACGACATGGACCACACCATTCTGCCCAGAAATCAACCACAACTGGTTTTTCTGATTTAAGAACTAATTCGTCGAAGTTTGCATCTGTTATTTCTAAAGCCATAATGTTATTTTTAGTCTTTTATCTTGGGCAAAATTAATTTAAATATTTTATGATTGGTCATTTTATAGCATTGAATTCTATCTTAAAGCTCTTTTTTTAGGTATTTCGCAGTATATGAACTGTTACTTGCTTTCTTAACGAGCTGCTGAGGTGAGCCATTAAAGACAATTTTACCGCCTAAATCTCCGCCTTCTGGTCCTATATCAATGATTTGATCAGCAACTTTAATGATATCTAAATTATGCTCAATAACAAGAACTGTATTTCCCTCGTCTACCAAAGCATTTAAGACAGCTAAGAGCTGTTTGATGTCTTCAAAATGAAGGCCTGTAGACGGCTCATCTAAGATGTAAATGGTTTTACCGGTAGATTTTTTTGAAAGCTCACTTGCCAGTTTAATTCGTTGTGCCTCACCACCTGAAAGTGTTGTTGACGACTGACCTAATTTAATGTAGCCTAGTCCCACGCGTAATAGCGTTCCTATTTTTTGCTTGATTTTAGGATGGGCTTCAAAAAAATCAAAAGCCTGCTCAATGGTCATGTTAAGAACATCTGAGATTGATTTGCCTTTGTATTTAACTTGTAAGGTTTCTGAGTTGTACCTTTTTCCATGGCATGTCTCACATTCAACGTATACATCAGGTAAGAAATTCATTTCAATTAGCTTCATGCCACCTCCGTTGCATGTTTCACACTTCCCTCCTGAGACATTGAATGAAAACCGACCAGGTTTGTAACCTCTTATAAGTGCTTCTGGCAGGCTCGCAAATAGTTGTCTTACTTCGTCAAAGATCTTAGTATACGTAGCCGGGTTCGAACGTGGGGTTCTCCCAATTGGATTTTGATCAATTTCAACCACCTTATCTAAGTGCTCTAAACCTTTCACCTTGGTATAGGGAAGTGGTTTTCGAACACCGTTATAGATGTGCTCAAATAATATAGGGACTAATGTTTGATTAATTAAAGTTGATTTCCCACTACCACTAACACCACTGATGCAGGTGAGTGTACCCAGTTTTATTTTAATTTTTACATTTTTCAGATTGTTTCCTGTAGCTCCAATGAGCTCAAGTGTTTTTCCATTCCCTGTTCTTAATTTATTTGGAACTTCAATGGTTCTTTGTCCATTAAGATATTGAGCAGTTAAGGAGTTTGAACTGAGCATGGTTTGATAATCTCCCTTACTCACAATAGTACCTCCATGAACACCTGCTCTCGGACCAATATCGACGATAAAATCTGCTGACTCCATTATTTCTTTATCGTGCTCTACGACAATAACTGAATTCCCATTTGATTTTAATTTTTGAAGTGATTTAATGAGCTTTTTATTGTCCCTTTGATGTAGTCCTATAGAGGGCTCATCAAAAATATAGCAGACATTAATGAGTTCCGTTCCGATTTGTGTAGCAAGTCGGATACGTTGGGCTTCACCACCCGAAAGTGACTTGGAGGGTCTGTTTAATGAAAGGTATCCTAGACCTACATCGAGGATGAAATCTAGTCTTACACGAATTTCTTTGAGGAGCTCTTTTGCGATGGCTTGCTGCGTTGAGCTCAAATGATCTTCAATATCAGTCAACCAGTCTTTGAGCTGGTCAAGCCCCATAGTGCTCAATTCCGCAATATGTCGGTTATTTATTTTAAAATATTGTGCTTCCTTTTTTAGTCTTGACCCTACACAACTCGGACACACCTCAGTAGTTGTAAAACCCTGAGCCCAGCGTTCAATCTTTTTAGAACTGTTCTGCGAGTGTCTTTTTAGAAAAGGAAGGATACCTTCGAATGAAGTTGCTTTTTGATTGAGGCCATCAAAAGAATTACTGCCATTTAAAAGGAGAGAAATTGTTGCTTCGTCAAGTTTATTTATGGGTGTCTTGAGTCCGTATTTAGTACCTTCCAATAGTCGTTCTATCTCCTGGAAAATCCAGTTTTTTTTATATTTGCCTAAGGGTTCAATTCCGCCCTCAAATATGGTCTTATTGAGATTTGGAATAACCTTTTTTCTATCTGCAATTTTAACGGTTCCTATACCTGAGCATTGAAAGCAGGCGCCATAAGGTGAGTTAA
Source organism: uncultured Flavobacteriales bacterium (assembly GCA_905182775.1). Classification (GTDB taxonomy): domain Bacteria; phylum Bacteroidota; class Bacteroidia; order Flavobacteriales_D; family Crocinitomicaceae; genus UBA952. The sequence continues at coordinate 932 of CAJJCU010000015.1, read as the reverse complement.
AAGAAAATAAGTTGGGTTCCGGATCAGGGTAGCTTATGCCTGAGGTTGGACAAATGAATTTACGGCTGAATTTCCTTGCTTCTTCATTGCTATAATTGTAAATCATTAAGAAATCATCACCGATACTAAACGAATTGGTTACAGAATCATAAATCCTTTTAGAATCGACGTCATTAACGGCAAATCGATCTATTACAATCTCAATATCATGAACCTTATAGCGGTCAAGCTTCATGCCTGGAACGATCTCTTTTATCTCTCCATCTACTCTAACTTTTGTATAGCCAGATTTCAATATTTGTTCAAATAATTCTCTGTAGTGTCCTTTTCTTGCTCTTACTTTTGATGCCAGGATCGCTATTTTCTCCCCATTGTAGGAGTCTTTAATGAGCTCTGAAAGCTGGTCATCAGAATACCTGACCATTTTCTCACCTGTTTCGAAGGAATAGGCCGTTGCTACTCGTGCAAATAGCAACCTTAGAAAGTCATAGAGCTCTGTAATTGTTCCTACTGTTGATCTTGGTGATTTTGATACTGTTTTTTGTTCAATCGATATAACAGGGGAGAGGCCATCTATTTTATCTACGTCGGGACGCTCCATGCCACCGATGAATTGTCTTGCATACGAAGAGAAGGTTTCTATGTAACGACGCTGTCCCTCTGCAAAAAGGGTATCAAATGCAAGGGAAGATTTTCCACTACCGCTTAGGCCAGTGAAAACAACGAGTTTGTTTCTGGGGATAACGAGGTCTACATTTTTTAAATTATGCTCTTTCGCTCCGTAAATTTCAATACTATCTTTTAGTGACAATGCCCTTTAGCTAATTTGAACTTACAAAGGAAACAGAAATCCAGTAATATTTGTTCTGAAAACAAGAAATAAGCTTCGTATGCCCTGAGATTTAGGTTGTGCGTTTATATTTTATGGTATT
>CAJJCU010000014.1 GCA_905182775.1 uncultured Flavobacteriales bacterium | reverse complement strand
TAGACTGGATTTTAACTGTTCCATTGATGTGTGTAGAGTTTTATCTAATTCTAAAAGTAGCAGGCGCAACGAAAAAACTTTTATGGACACTTATCGGTGCATCTGTTGTTATGTTGGTCACAGGATATTTTGGAGAAGCAGTTTATGTCGAAAGCGCAGCCATGTGGGGATTAATTTCAGGTCTTGCATATTTCTATATCGTTTACTTAATAATGTTTGGAGAAGCAAAAACCTTGGCCACGAAAGCTGGTGGCAATGTTTTAAGCGCTCACAATATGTTGTGTAAGTTCGTTCTTATTGGATGGGCTATCTACCCATTAGGATATATGATTGGAACGGCAAGTGGACAATGGTATTCTTTTATGGGAGATATCGGTATCGATATGAATGTCGTATACAATATCGGTGATGCTATTAATAAAATAGGTTTCGGTCTTGTTGTATATAGCTTAGCTGTTGCATCGTCTAAAGAAGTTGCATAATTAATTTCTTTAAATTTTAAATTAAAAGCGGTTCGAAAGAGCCGCTTTTTTTATTTAAACCAAGAGGAGTATTTGATATAATTCTTAGAAATACGCTCTACTTCTCCTTTAAATAATTCAGGGGATAAAGTCTTTACTTTTTTAGCAGGAACTCCCGCATAAATACTCCAAGATTCTACCCTTGTGCCTTCTAAGAGGACAGCACCAGCAGCAACAATCGTATTTGACTCTATATGACAATTATCCATCACAATCGCACCCATACCGATTAACACATTACTTTCAATCGTACATCCATGGACAAGTGCATTATGCCCAATGGAAACATTATCTCCGATCTCTACCGTCGTTTTTTCATAAGTGCAGTGCAGTACAGCACCATCTTGAATATTAACTCTGTGACCTATTCGTATGGAATTCACATCGCCTCTAATCACGGCATTAAACCAAACCGAGCACTGATCGCCCATTTCTATATCTCCGACAAGTGTGGCATTCTCTGCCAACCAGCAGTCCTCACCAAACTTTGGTTCAAAACCCCTGCATTTCTTTATAAGTGCCATTTTATTCTTCGCTAACAAATTCTAGATCAACCTGTCTTTTACGAGGACTTACCTCGTAAACACGAACCTTTACGGTGTCACCAAAATTAAATTCTTTTTTAGTCTTGGATCCTCGAATACAAAATCTCTCTTGATCAAAATAGAATCGATCACCTGGGATTTGGTTCATTTGGACCATTCCTTCGCAATGATTTTCTTTCATACGAACGTACATTCCATGCTCGGCAATCCCCGAAATTGTACCTTCAAAAACATCACCAATATGCTCTTGAACAAAAAGTGTTTGGAAATACTTTGTGGACTCCCTTTCTGCCTCGGATGCCTTGCGTTCATTTGCAGAGATATGTTTACATATTTGCTCCAAACCTTTTGCGTAAGGATGCTTATTACCCTCCACTTTTGCTTCTAGAATCCTATGAATTATAAGATCTGAATACCTCCGAATCGGAGAAGTGAAATGCGTGTAATACTCAAACGCAAGCCCATAGTGTCCAATATTATCTATTTCATAGCTTGCCTTAGCCATAGAGCGTATCGCCATAGACTGAATCAAAGAAAACTCATTTTTTAAACGAACATCTCCTAGTAATTTATTGATATTTTTAGAGATTTGTCCTGGCTCATTTAAATCGACTTTATAACCGAATTTTTTAATGAACACTGAAAAAACATCTAGCTTTGATGGGTCTGGACGGTCGTGTGTACGGTACAAACTAACGCCACCCTTATCTCCGTTTTCCTTAGGTTTCCCTAAAAATATAGCCACTTGCTTGTTGGCTAAAAGCATGAACTCTTCTACCAATTTATGAGCTTCCTGAGAAGTTTTAATCACAACCTCTGCAGGGAATCCCTCTTCATTGAGACGAAATCTCATCTCCTCAGACTCAATACTTAAAGCACCATTCTTAAGCCGTCTTTTTCGCAAAGTTTGTGCGATTTTATTCAATAAAGCAATCTCTGTTTTATGGTCCCCATCAGCACCCATGATAATCTCCTGTGCTTCTTCATAGGTAAATCTTCTGTCTGAATGAATCACCGTTTTACCAAACCATTCTTTATATATTTTACCGGTTTCGTCTAATTCAAAAACGGCTGAAAAACTAAACTTATCTTCATTAGGCCGCAAAGAACAAACAACATTTGAAAGCTGCTCGGGAAGCATCGGTATGACGCGATCAACCAAGTAAACAGAGTTGGATCGTTTTAGTGCCTCATCATCCATTGCAGTCTTTTCCTGAACGTAATGACTTACATCCGCAATATGAATCCCTACTTCTAAATTACCGTTAGACAATCTTTGTATAGACAATGCGTCATCAAAATCTCTAGCGTCTAATGGATCAATTGTAAAGGTTAAAATATCTCGAAAATCACGCCTTCTTTTTATCTCCTCCGGATCTAGCTCAATTTTAACATACTCAGCTTCATCCATTACAGCATCAGGGAAAATGGGTTCAATACCTTGATTATACAAAATACCAAGCATCTCGGCATCATTGCTACCATTCGATCCGAGCACAGCAGTTACCTCACCAAAAGGGGTTTCTCTCCCCTGCGGCCAGGTTGTTATTTTAACCAAAACTTTATCGCCATTTTTCGCCTCGTTCAATTTGGTTCTAGGCACCTGGATTTCCATCCCCAATCTTGGATTATCAGGAATGAGTATCGCAAATTTCTCCATGATATTAAGAACACCGACAAATTGCTCTTTATCTCTTTTAAGAACTTCTACTACAACAGCTTCAGCTCTAGAGCGTCCCTGTTTGATCACCTTGATTTTTACCAAGTCACCGTGAAGTGCTTTATTTGTATTCTGAGGGGCTACGTAGAAATCCTTATCATAACCTTCACAGGTTATAAATCCTGACCCACGCTGAGTGACATCAATTTTACCTTCTAAGTAAAGCTTGTTTCCTTTCGCTTTAAATGTAAAGTGATTGATTCTTTCTACCGAACCATGCTTCACAAGTGCATTAAGCTCATCAAAAACATTTTGACGTGAATTTGGATCACGCGCATCTACAATTTGACAAATTTCTTTGTGACTAAGTTCTTTTGAATCGTGTTTTTCGAAGACACGTATAAGCAATGATCTTAACGGTTTTCTTCCTACACCAACAGACCTGTTTTTAGACCTTTTCTTTGACATGTAACGAAAGTAGACAATTTAATTGTCAAGGCGTCCACCGATGTGAAAATCGATTAATGTTTGATAATAACTTTTCTCACAATAGCTTTAGAACCAGGGGCTGTAAAAGTCATTATGTATACTCCATTTCTGAATGCAGAAATATCAAAAACCGAAGACGAGATGACTTGCTGGTTAAGAACTTCGCTTCCTAGGACATTGACCATCTTCATGTTTGCAGAGGCAACACCGTTTAAATTGACTTGAATATAGTCTGAAGCTGGGTTTGGAATAATCGCAACAGAAAGGGGTTCTACCTCTTCCACATCAAGAACATAATCAAATTTTATATCAACAGAATCAATGTAGCTTGAGCCGTCAAAGGAAAGGTAATATCTATAATGACCAAGACCTGAAACTCCATCTGCAGGTTTAATTGTCGATTTAAGTTTTCCGTATTCTTCTGGTGTTTGTCCTGTTTCAACCCAAAAAGCAGCTGTAGGGCCAGTCGTCCATGGATTTGTATTCATTTGACTAGAGGAATAACAAGTTCCACCAAACATGTCAGTAGAGTGTCCCCAACATAGATTGTTTTGCCAACCTTCTGGATCTGCAATCATTAAACGAGTAACACGCCATCTAGTAGAATCTGCAGGCCCGTCATAATGAATACTAAAAGCAATATCCGTTGACGCCGAAGATGATGTAGTGATTTCATGGGTGCCGCCAGACATCACTTCGCTGGAGCCCTCCATTGAAATCCACGTTTGTGCAAACAAAAGTGATGGTAAAAGAAGAAGAATAGTGAAGTAGAGTTTTTTCATAGAAACAAATATAAGTTATTCCTATCATTTGTCAAAACTTGTGCCAAAACGCTGCGAATTCTATCCTAACGATTTTGATTACATTTGGCGTGGCATTCTTTTTGCATAACGATAAAAAAACAAATTATGAAAATCACTTTTACACTTCTATTTTGCCTCTTTATTGGCACTCTATTTTCGCAAGAAACAGAAACGTCTCAAAAGAAAATCCCATCTGTCGTTCTGAAAGACCTCAAGGGCAAGTCAATTAATACGGCTGAAATGGGCTTTGAAGGACCTATTGTAATAAGCTTTTGGGCAACTTGGTGTTCACCGTGTAAAAAAGAACTGAATACGATTCATGATTTATACCCAGATTGGATAGAGGAAACAGGGGTCACTCTTGTTGCTGTTTCTGTAGATGATGAAAAAACCAAAAGACAAGTTTCTGTCTATGCAAACGGTAAAGCCTGGGACTATGAAATCCTTTTGGATCCTAATGGCGATTTTAAAAGAGCTATGGGCGTAAACAATGTGCCGCATACATTTTTAATTGATAGTGAAGGAAATATTGTATATTCACACAACAACTATGCTCCAGGCGATGAAGAAGAACTTTATGATGAGATTCTTAAACTTGGTTCCAAATAGGAAAAAATGAATTTGAAGTTTTTATTTGTAGCTCCCTTCCTAATGGGGGCTTCTTTTTTGTTTTCACAAGGCTCTATTTCTGGAAATGCCGAATCAACTTTTCAGTACCTGAATGAAGATACTATTATAGGTGCAGACCAGCCGCCTTCTAAAGGGTTAATCAACTCGTATATGAATGTCTTTTATACGAACAAGAACTTTAAGGCAGGTATGCGACTAGAGTCTTACCTCCCGAGAATACAAGGCTACCCCAATCGATTCGATGGGACTGGTATAGGAATGCGTTATGTTGGCTATGCAAATGACTTTGTGGATGTGACCTTAGGCTCATTCTATGAGCAATTCGGCAGTGGCTTGGCCCTTCGTGCATATGAAGATAGAGCCTTAGGCTATGACAATTTACTGGATGGGGCAAGGGTTATTGTAAAACCAAGAAAAGGAGTCATCCTAAAAGGAGTTTATGGCTACCAAAGGTTGTCTTTCAATAGTGGTAGAATGGTTCACGGAGATGGTATTGTAAGAGGAGTCGATGGTGAAATTCATTTAAATGAAACTTTCGATAAGCTCAGCGAATCAAAACTAGACATCGTTTTAGGGGCATCTTTTGTCAGTAAATATCAAAGAGATGACAATTCAACACTAATCCTTCCAGAAAACGTGGGGGCCTATGGAGGTAGATTCCAACTCATGTACAAGAACTTTTTTCTTGATGGAGAGTACATTCAAAAAGAACAAGACCCAAGTAACGACAACAACAACATCTATAACTACGGCCATGCAAGTGTCTTCAATTTGAGTTATGCTCAAAAAGGACTGGGTATTCTCTTTTCTGCAAAATCGGTCGACAATATGAGCTATCGATCTGACCGGACTAAAGACTTACAGGATGTCTTTATAAATTACCTTCCGGCACTAAACAAAACACATACTTATAATCTCGTAGCAACACTCTATCCATATGCAACCCAACCTGTCGGGGAGGTGGCCTATCAAATGGACTTTTTATACACTTTTAAGAGAAAATCAAAAATTGGTGGAAAATACGGCACAACGGTCGGAGCAAATTTCTCAACGACCTACCAACCCAAAATGGACGTAAGCGGCATTAATCTTGCAGACTCTAACGGAATAGCTTATACAAGTAGGCCTTTCTCTATGAGTGACAGTCTCTATTGGCAAGACATCAACATCAATATAACAAAGAAGTTTTCTAAAAAATTCTCAAGTATTTTCAGCTATTACAATATCAGAATTAATAATGATGTTGCAAAAATATCAAATGATGCTCAGGGAATTATCAATGCCCAAATTGGCGTGATTGAGGTACTCTATAAAATCGCATCAAAGCACGCGATACGTGCTGAACTTCAAGGGTTATTTGTGAAGCCTCAGTCAAATGGAGCGATTAACGACAAAGGAGATTGGTTTACGGCCCTAGTTGAATATACCGTCTCACCACATTACTTTTTTAGCTTTATGAACCAATACAATTATGGCAATCCCGATAAAGCGAAAAGGGTCAACTACCCCATTATTACATGTGGGTATATTAAAGAGGCGACACGATTCACTGTCTCCTATGGAAGACAAAGAGCCGGTCTGTTTTGTGTAGGTGGTGTTTGTCGTTTCGTTCCAGCAAACAATGGCCTTACCTTAAGTTTCACTCAAAGTTTTTAAATATGCGCAACTTCATGTCAATTGGTATTCTCTTATTCTTGTTTTGTTCTTGTGATCATGTAGAGAACCCTTATCCTCCGCAAGTAAACTTAGAGTTAGATACGACCATTTATCCAGGTTTATGGTCTGATTATCAGAATAACGAATGGCCTATTTTTACTGAAAACCCGAATACAAATCGAAATGTTATCATTGAAGATTTTACAGGTCATAAATGTGTCTTTTGTCCGGCTGCTGCGGATTTAGCACACGCACTTCATGAAGCAAATCCGAGTAGAGTTTATACGGCGTCCGTCCATGCTGGCCCTGGAGGCATTGGGGATTTCCAAAGTGTTTCTCCACCTGATTACCCTACGGACTTCACCAACGCTCAAGGTGTTGAAATTGGCGAGTACTTTGGTCAAAATGATGGCGGATTTGTTGGGAACCCTAGAGGGACGATAAATCGATACAACAACGGAACGATCTTTCAGAGCCCGAATCAATGGACAAACATGATGAATGAGGTCATAACAAATAATGATTTAAAAGTAAATATTCAGTCGGGGCTAAATTATTATGAAGCGACTAAAGGAGCATATCTTCATGTTGAAGTAGACCCAATTGACCAAAGCACGATTGATGATTTAGCTATTGTCGTTTATCTGATTGAAGACTCTTTAGTAGGAGACCAGAAAATGAGCGACAATTCTCATAACTCTTCCTACGTGCATCGAGATATTCATAGAGGAAACTTAAACAATGAATCTTTTGGGAGGCCTATTACAAGTGAGGATTTAATCAATGGAAAATATTATGTCAATTATAGCTTTTTCGTCCCAAATCAGCTTGACGAGAACTATAACTCTTCGAACATGCACCTGCTGATATATACCTACAATCAGTCAACTTGGGAAATCTACCAAGTCATCAAGCAAAAAATCGAGTAAGAAATACATTAACTGTTTTTTAACGTTTTTAGGTCTATTCATCTTTTTTAATAGGGTTTTTATCCCTTATATTTGAAGGAAGACTTGATTATGGCTTTACGACAACAATTTATTCAAAAACTAGAGCAAAGACTCTCTCCGCAACAAATTCAGCTGATGAAATTATTGCAGGTTCCAACCATGGAGCTTGACCAAAGAATTAAGCAAGAGATAGAAGAAAACCCAGCCCTAGAAGAAGGTAAAGAAGAACTCGATGATGATTATTCAAACGAAGAAGAGTTTGAAGAACGAGAAGATGAAGAATTTGATATCTCAGACTATTTACAAGATGATGTTGCTGATTACAAGACCAAAGCAAGCAACCAATCAAAAGATACTGACGACAAGGTAATTCCGTTTTCAGGAGGCACTACATTTCGTGAAAAACTAACAGAACAACTCCAGTTAGTAAAAATGGAGGAAGGTCAGCGATTGATTGCCGATATTTTAATTGGCAATTTAGATGAAGCCGGTTACCTCAATCGAGACCTAGAAGCCATTGTGGATGATTTGGCCTTTTCTTTAAATGTCCATTGCGAGGAAGAGGAAGTCCTAGAGGTGTTGCGCTTGATTCAAGGGCTAGACCCCGCAGGGATTGGCGCTAGAAACCTTCAAGAATGTCTGCTTATACAGATCAACAGAAGACAAGATGGCAATATCGTTAGATTCACAGCAAAGACTATTCTAGAAAAACATTTCGAAGAATTTACGAAAAAACACTACGAGAAAATTGCTAAAAAACTAGAAATAGTTGATGGCGATCTGAAAGAAGCCATAGATGAAATATTAAAACTAAACCCGAAACCTGGAGGCGCATCAAAAGGGGTCACAAAGAATTTTCAGCAAATCATTCCTGATTTCATCATCTATGAAAATGAAGGCAGACTTGATCTTAATATTAATTCAAGAAATGCCCCTGAATTAAGAGTAAGTCGAGATTATGAAAACATGCTCAGGTCCTATTCAGAAGGAGCAAAAACGTCTAAATCGGATAAAGAGGCCGTGAATTTTGTAAAACACAAGCTAGACAATGCAAAATGGTTCATTGATGCCATTAGACAACGCCAAAACACTTTATTAGTGACGATGAACGCTATTATGAGGTTTCAAGAGGGCTATTTTATTTCAGGAGATGAAACACAGATGAAACCTATGATTTTGAAAGACATTGCGGATATTGTTAATTTGGATATCTCCACGGTATCACGCGTAGCAAATAGTAAATATGTGCAAACTCATTTCGGTGTATTTTCATTAAAGTACTTTTTCTCTGAATCACTTTCTACCGACAGTGGAGAAGAAGTCTCAACAAGAGAAGTAAAGAAAATTTTATCTGAAGCCATTGATGCAGAAAACAAAAGAACGCCATTAACGGATGAAAAGCTCATGAATCTTTTAAGAGCAAAAGGCTATAACATAGCACGAAGAACCGTCGCGAAATATAGAGAGCAGTTAAATATCCCCGTTGCCAGAATGAGAAAAGAGTTATAATGCGCTATTTAGCTAAAGCGATTTCTTGGATTTTCCTACCTCTTTTTATGCCTATCTACGGCTTATGTATCACTTTATATTCCCCCTCTCAAGAGCTTGACATAAGTAGACCATCTTTATATTTATTGACCGATGCCCTCAAGACCCAAATCTTGTTCTTATTTCTTGTTTTTGTAACCATTGCCCCAGGAATTTCATTCATTTTAATGTACCGAAGGGGCCTTCTTTCTTCGGTGGAGATGGAGCAAAGAAAGGAAAGAATATTTCCTCTTTTCGTGATGTTCTCCTATTGTATCTTGCTGTTTTTTCTTTTTTGGACCAAAGCTCCAAATAACACACTTCCTATATACATCTATTCATTGCCCCTGACGGGAGCACTTGTAGCCATTGTATTTATTGCTTTCACGTCAAAATTCAAGATATCGTTACATGCTGCTGGCGCTGGTATTTTAACAGGTTATTTGATTGCTTTTGCTTCCAATCAAATGGTGTTCAATAATGGCTTAATTGTTCTTAGTCTTTTACTCTCTGGTCTCATTTTATCATCAAGGTTATTTCTCAAAAAACACACCCCTTTCGAAGTCTACTTTGGTTGGGGAGTTGCCTTTGTGATCACCTATATTAGCACTTTATCGCTGCCTCAATTTTTATAGAATACCCTCGATCCATTCCACCTCTTTCTTAAAAACCTCTAGCTTTTCCGGTTCATTGTGAATCTCATGATATAAGCCTTCCCAAAGGTGAAAAGTGACATTTGATTTTGCTTTGGCATAAAAATCTTTACTTCCCTCGGGGGAAGTCAAACGATCCAAAGAACCATGCATCAGTAATAGAGGTGTTGTGATTTTAGCCGCATTTTCAATGGCAGAAATCCCTGCATGATGAATATTAATAAAAAATGATGCTGTGATTTTATCGTGTACTAACTTGTCATTTTGGTACTCCGCAATCACCTGTGGTATTCTAGAGAGGGCCGATTGATCAAGCCCCGTGGGCTGGGATAGCGCTGGATAAATATTTGCAGAAAACTTAGCAAGGAGGACCTTCCATCTAGGAGGCTCAAATCCTAATCGCAGGTAAGGACTTGTTACAATTGCTCCAGCAATATGCTCGGGATATCGAAGTAAGTAATTCAGCGTTAAGTTCCCTCCCATACTATGACCGTACATGATCATAGGTAAATCAGAATAGAAATCAGACACCTCCTTTACAGCAAGTAATAAATCATTCATTATATCTTCATAGGACGGCATATGTCCCCTCTTGCCTTGAGAATTGCCATGACCACGAAGATCAATCGCAACAACAGCAATATTTATATTCTTAAAGTATTCACTAACATGGGCATAACGCTTGGCATGTTCGCCCATACCATGTATGATAAAAACGACTGCCTTTGGGGTTTTGACATCTGACTTATAAAGAATTAACTCTAGATGATCTCCTGATTTTATCTTTTTAAAAGTCTTCATTTTATGGTTATTGAATCCCTGCTCAAAGTAGCGAAATAAATTGATTTACGATCTTATTACCAATCAATTACGTTTTATTCATTTACAAAAACAGAGGCTATATGTCATAAATACACTTAATTATATTTATATTCGTGTAACTCAAAACTATTACTCGTGTTTAACTCAACTATCCTTACGCTATTTAGCGTGATTTTCACGACCACCATTTTCTCCCAGGCAATTACTTTAAATGGTGCTGTTATTAATCCTACTACAGGCGCATCTACTTCCTGTACTGCAAATTCATATCAAACTGTCAATAATGCAACGAGCAATGGAACTTGTATCAATTTAAATTCTTCGGGGAATTTTAATAATGGCGCCGTATGGGTCTGTAATACAATCGATTTAAATCAAACTTTCAAATTAAACTTTTCTGCAAACTTTGGTTCAGATATCGCAACTGGAGACGGTATAGCATTTTTACTTCAGCAAGAGGGTGTGCCAAATGTAATAGGTGGAACGGGCGGTGGTATGGGTTATTCTCCGGGCAACCCCATTAATTGTCAAGGAGGTGCTTGCCCTATTGAACCATCTGTTGCAGTTGAATTTGACACCTATGACGGATCTTCTTTTGGAGACAATGACTTGAATTGCAACCACTCATCGATACAGGTTGATGGGCAGACCAATCTAGCCGGAACTATTGCGGGACCTTCATGTTTATTACCTTCATCGGGAACTGTCGTAGATGGTTTAAATCATGATATCTGTATAACATGGAACCCATTTTCGCTGCAGTACAATGTCTATTTTGACGACACACAGATATTGGCCTATAACGGTGATATTAGAACAAACTTCAATTCACCTTATAATGTCTTTTGGGGTTTCACAGCGTCATCAGGTGGGGCGTCCCAAATTCATCAAGTATGTAATATTGAAATGCTCACGGGTGTATCTAACCCGACTTGTATTTGCACTACCCCAAATTTAATTATTACCGATCCTGCACCATTTTGTGGGATAGGAAACATAACTGACGCACCTATTACGGCAGGAAGTGATTTAGGAACATTGACCTATTGGAACAACGCACTGTGCACCAATCCCGTGACAAACCCAAATGCATTATTTAATACTGGAGTCTTTTATATACAATTAGAAACAGCACCCGGATGTATCACCTCGGAAGCTGTCAACCTCGCTGTAAACAATTCTATAACCCCTACATTCGGAGCGATTCCATTTATTTGCGTTGGAGAACCCATTATATTACCATCTAATAGTCTAGAGGGCGTCACAGGGACCTGGTCACCCGCGCCCAATAATACTGTCACTACAACATATACTTTCACACCTAACTCAGGCGAGTGTGCTAATTCGACGGCAACTGCAACTGTACAGGTAAGACCGGCTCCAACGATTGAGCCTATAGCAAATCTTTCTATTTGCAACGGTGACATAACGAATTTTAATGCCGTCGTTAGTGGTCTAGGTACTACCCTAGAATGGACTTCTCTTGATGGTACCTTTTCTAATCCAACAGGTTTATCCACGTCGTTCACCCCAAGTATAACCAGTGGTTTGGCGATTGTTACTGCTATCGCTTCAAGCCCTATCTGCAGTATTACGGCTCAAGAAATCATTACTGTCACTATAAACGCAAATAATCTTACCCCAAGCTTCACTCCTATTCCGGATATTTGTTCCGGTGGTCTATTCACATTGTCCCCTACGTCAAATAATGGTATAACAGGAACATGGTCTCCTGCAGTAAACAATACGGCAAGCACAAACTATACCTTTACACCTGACGCAGGTCAGTGTGCGACGACTGAAACAATGACGGTTAATGTGAATGCACAAACAACCCCGAGTTTTACGGCAATTGCAGACATCTGTAGTGGTTCTTCTTTATCACTTCCAGGCTCTTCTACCAATAGCATTAGCGGAACATGGTCTCCTGCAGTAAACAATACG
>CAJJCU010000013.1 GCA_905182775.1 uncultured Flavobacteriales bacterium | reverse complement strand
CCCCTTACAATGGGTTATACTTATGATTTTAATGACAAATGGGGGCTTACGGCTGCTGTTGGAGCCATCCTAAGTGTTTTATTAGATGATCGAGGCTCATATATCATTCAGTGGTCGGATGGCACTGTAGATTCTGCTACAGATGTGAATTTTGACAACCCTTATGATTTTTATCGATTTCACCCTCTATTTAAATCAAGTATTGGTATACAATATAAGCCTAGGGATGCTTTTTATGTGAAATTCGAGCCAACCTTTCAATATTCTTTAATACCAATAAAGGATGCGCCAGTTCATGAAAGATTATACAGTATTGGTGTAAATATGGGGGTTCATTATATATTAGGTACTTCAAAAAAATAATCCTTTCCCATAAATCAAAATTCATATTTGTTTGTTGTAAAGATATATGCAAACGCCAACAACTGATTATATAGATAATTTCCCTACGGATTGGAAGTCTATTTACGACCGTATTCAGGCCATTGATCCCATTAAATATGCATCGACGCGTAATTTTGAGAATGGCGCATTGACTCTATTGGGCCCGTATATTTCTCGTGGTGTGATTTCTACAAAGTTTGTTTTCGAACATGTCAATTCTTTGGATTTGGAATGGAAGTCAACTGAAAAACTTGTTCAAGAATTGGCTTGGAGGGATTATTGGCAGCAGATATGGGTAGAAAAGCATAACCAGATTGAGTCAGATCTTAATTTTGAGCAAAAAGAGGTTTTATATTCAAGAGTACCCGCTGCAATTGTTGAGGCAAATACAGGGATTGAAGCGATTGATGCCGCAATAGATAATTTTTACAAAACCGGTTATCTACACAACCATATGCGCATGTATATTGCAGCGATATGCTGTAATATTGGAAAGTACCATTGGAGTGCACCAGCCAAATGGATGTATGCAAACCTCCTTGATGGTGATTTGGCAAGCAATCATCTGAGCTGGCAATGGGTCGCAGGAACGTTTTCCAATCGAAAATATGTTGCCAATCAAGAGAACATCAATAAGTACTTTAACACTGCTCAACGCAATACTTTTTTGGATGTTCCCTATGAGGCATTTAACAACCTAGAGGTCCCTGCTGAGTTAATGCAAAGTCACAATGGTATAACTGAAGTCAATTACCCTGAGTCCGTATCGCTCCAAGCGCTTGAGGAGAAGAAAACTTTGGTTTATAATTATTACAACTTAGATCCCTTATGGTATGAAGGAGCCGATGTTCAGCGTGTATTATTGATTGAGCCTGCTGTTTTTGAGCGTTATCCAATCAGTCAAAAGTGTATGGACTTTGCAGTAGCGCTTTCTATTAATATCGTGGATATTAAGATTTTTGTTGGGTCCTTTACCTCGCTTCAAACACAGCTAAAAGGTTCAGAAATTGTCTTCAAAGAACATCCGCTAAATACCCATTATCGAGGTGTTCAGGACGACCGAGATTGGATGACTTCCGTTAACGGCTATTTCCCAGGGTTCTTTAAGTTTTGGAATAAAGTAAAAAAAGAGCTTGTAAAGTGAAAGAAGTTTTAAATATTGTTTGGCTTAAGCGAGACCTGCGGCTGCAGGACCACCTTCCCTTTCTTGAAGCTGAAAATCATTCGAAGTGCAACTACCTTCCCATCTATATTATGGAGCCGTCGGCTATGGCTTATCCAGATTCTTCTTTAAGACACTTGCAGTTTGTGTATCATTCGATTCTTGACATGAATTCTGTATTGTCTTCCTTCAATCGAAAAGTCCGCTTACTCCATGGTGAGGCCTTAGATATCTTTAGCTTCCTGAGTGAAACCTTTGATATTCAAAACGTATATTCCTATCAGGAAAGTGGCGTTAAAGCGACCTGGGATCGAGACAAGAATATTTCTACCTTATTTAAACTCAAGGGCATCAAATGGACAGAGTTTCAACGTGATGGAATTATTAGAGGTATTAAAAACAGAGTCAACTGGGACAAAAACTGGTATACTGCAGTGAATTCTCCGCTGATATTGAATGTATATTCGCAGAATGAAGCTCTTGAAAATAGCTTTCCCTTTGAGTTGCCAGAAACACTTCTAAAGTCACTGCAGAATTATCCTGAATCGTTTCAGAGACCTGGAGAAAGTTATGCAATACGATATATAAGATCCTTTTGTGAAGGGCGAGGTTCGAATTATAGCCGTCATATCTCGAAACCAAAAGAGAGCCGCAAATCTTGTGGACGTATTTCTCCCTATCTTGCTTGGGGTAATTTATCGGTGCGTCAGGCAGTTCAATTTGTCAGGAACCATCCGAACTATGATTTTAACAAGCGTAGTTTTAACAACCACCTAACTCGATTGAAATGGCGTTGTCATTTCATTCAAAAATTTGAGATGGAGTGCACTTATGAAACCCATTGTGTCAATAGAGGTTATGAGACGTTGGAATATGAAAGTAATCCTATATTTCTAGAGGCTTGGAGAAATGGACAAACCGGTTTTCCTCTCGTAGACGCTTGTATGCGATGCCTGATAGCAACGGGTTGGATCAATTTCAGAATGCGGGCAATGCTCGTTTCTGTGTTGTGTTTTCATCTAGATTGCAATTGGAAAAAAGGGGTATATTATTTGGCGCAACAATTTTTGGATTACGAACCGGGTATACATTATCCACAATTTCAGATGCAAGCAGGAACGACGGGTATAAATACCATTCGAATGTACAATCCAATCAAACAATCTCAAGAACACGATCCAAATGGGGTTTTTATTCTAGAATGGGTACCCGAATTAAAAAACGTCCCCGTTCAATTTATTCACGAGCCCTGGAAAATCACACCCATGGAAAAAGAACTACATAGAATATCGAACGATTATCCCAAACCAATTGTTGACTTAACTGCTGTTGCTAAAGTTGCTAGGGATAAGATATGGGGGCACCGAAAACATGAAGCTGTCCGAGCTGATAGCAAACGAATTGTCGCATTACATACTAGAAACAATGGAAAAAAGAAAAGCCGTTAACCTCATATTTCCGCACCAGCTTTTTGAGAAAAGTAAGCTGATTGATAACGGATGTGATATTTATCTAATCGAAGAGCATTTGTATTTTCGGCAATACAAGTTTCACAAGCAGAAAATAGCCTTTCATAGAGCATCTATGATGGCCTATCAGGATTTCTTGAAATCACAAAACGCAACTGTTCATTACATTGAAGCATCCGCGAAAACAAGTGATATTAGGGCCTTAATGGATAGGTTGTTGTCCTCTGGTATTGAGCAGGTAAATTTCTATGACCCGGTTGACAATTGGCTATTGAAAAGGATGACTATGTTTTCTGAGCGCATACGCTTAAACATGCATGAGACGCCTTACTTCATAAATACAAATGAGGATTTAAGCACCTTCTTTAGGTCTGATAAAAAGTCTTTTTTTCAAACAACTTTCTACAAGCAACAGCGTGTAAAACACAATGTTTTGATGGAAAAAGATGGCAGTCCAAGTGGAGGGAAATGGACCTATGACATCGATAATAGGAAAAAATACCCGAAAGCAAAGATACCGCCGGCGATTGAATTTCCGATATCAAACGCATACTGGGAGGAAGCATTACAGTATGTTGAAACACATTTTATGGACTATCCCGGGGCGCTTAAGTCCGAGCGTATTTATCCAATCACCTTTGAGGAAACAAGCATCTGGCTTGAGCGTTTTTTAAACGAGCGTTTTGAGGAGTTTGGAATCTATGAAGATGCTATAGTAAAAGATGCCATCTTTTTAAACCATAGTTTGTTATCTCCCCTTATGAATTCGGGTTTGATTTCACCAAGAGCAGTTATTAATGAAAGTATTCTTTTTGCAAGAAAAAATGAGGTCCCACTTAATTCCCTTGAAGGGTTTCTAAGACAAATTATGGGGTGGAGAGAATTTATTCGTGGGATGTATAACTGCAAAGGAAGCTACTCTCGAACTCAAAATTTTTGGGGTTTTGAACGCAAAATCCCCATGAGCTTTTACGATGGTACTACCGGAATTGAGCCTGTCGACGATACCATTAAAAAAGTTTTAAAAACAGGATATTGCCACCATATTGAACGTCTCATGGTCCTTGGAAACTTTATGCTTTTGTGCGAATTTCATCCCGATGAGGTGTATCGTTGGTTCATGGAATTGTTTATCGATGCCTATGATTGGGTGATGGTTCCTAATGTATATGGGATGAGTCAATTTGCTGATGGTGGAACTTTTGCCACCAAACCCTACATTGGCGGATCTAATTACATCAAAAAGATGAGTGATTATGGCAAAGGTCCTTGGACTGAGATTTGGGACGGTTTGTTTTGGAGGTTTATTTCTGTAAATCAAGATTTTTTCCTCAAAAATCCGAGAATGTCAATGATGGCTCATTCTTTTAACCGAATGTCAGCGGAGAAGAAGGAGAAGCATTTAGAGGTTGCTGGTCGCTTTCTGAAACAATTAGATGGGATAAACTAAGCTGTAAAATGTAGTTCAATTTGTCCGTCAACATAGGAGCGAACTTCCTCGTGGTCAATCTCTTCCAAAACCTCACCTAAGAATGCTTTCACTAAAAGCTCTTTTGCCGCTTTCTCTGACAAACCTCTTGAGCGAAGGTAAAAGACCGCTTCATCATCTAGCTGGCCTGTCGTAGAGCCATGAGAACATTTCACGTCATCCGCATAGATCTCTAATTCAGGTTTCGAGTTGACCGTACCTGTTTCACTTAGTAAGATGTTTGCATTTGACTGAAATGCATTGATCTTTTGGGCGTCTTTACGAACAAATACTTTTCCATTGAAGACATTCGTTGCAAAGTCATCAACAACGCCTTTGTAAAGCTCTTTTGAGTAGCAATGCGCCACCTCATGGTCAACCGTGGTGTGGTTATCGCAGTGGGATTTTCCCTTCAGGGTGTAAGCCCCATTCATGAAGGTTTCACAATTATTTCCTTTTACCTTGATATAAAGATCGTTTCTTGTCATCTTCCCTGACAAACAAAAGGTGTTTATGGTGAACGTGCTGTTTGATCCTTGACTCACATATTCTCTTTGTAAATCAAAAGCGTTAAGTCCGTTTTTGTGGATTTTATGTATGCTTAAATTGGCATTTTCTTCCACTTCCACGAAGGATGACACGTTGGAAAAGCTCGCGTTTTCTGATGAGCCTTGGTAATTCAATATTACGGTTCCTTTGCTTCCTTTTTTACATGTGATGAATATTCGCGGAAAGGAATGCGTATTTATGGTATTTTCAAAAACCAATTCAACCTCTTTTGTTGTTCCATCCTGTGAAAACTCAATTTCAATGGCCGCAGAACAGTGAAGAACGTTTAAGGCATCCAATGCACCGCTACCCATAACTTCTGGAAGATTTTTATCTGACCACTTGGTTCTTACGCCTTCAATTGCTTGATTTGAGTCAATTACAACGCCGTTTTTAATCACGATTTTATGAGCTTGCGATGAAATAGAGGTATTTTCCAATACTTCATTTGAAGCACCTTTGTCTAATGAAAGCTTCTTTAGTCCATTGAGATTGGTGTATTTCCAATTTTCATCTTTACGAGTAGGCAAATCTAGTTGCTCAAGTAGGGTATTATTTTGCTCTAAGAAACTTGCGGAAAATGGCAAGTTGGTGGGCGTGAGTATTGCGCTCAAAGAATGTAATTTATTTTGTTTTAGGACCTCTTCCATGATTAGCTAACTTGCAGTTCTTCTTTAATCCAATCGTAACCCTTATCCTCCAATTCAAGAGCGAGCTCTTTACCTCCTGTTTTAACAATTCTACCGTCGTATAGGACGTGAACAAAATCAGGAACGATATGGTCCAATAGTCTTTGATAATGTGTAATTACAATAGATGCGTTTTTAGGGGACTTTAGGGAATTAACTCCTTTAGCAACAATACGCAAAGCATCAATATCAAGCCCTGAATCCGTTTCGTCTAAAACAGCCAATTTAGGGTTTAGCATCGCCATTTGAAAAATCTCGTTTCGCTTTTTCTCTCCACCAGAGAAACCTTCATTCACGGATCTAGAAGCAAGTTTGCTGTCTAATTCAACAATCTTTGATTTTTCACGAACGAGAGCCATGAATTCTTTTGCTGAGATAGGATCCTGTCCTTTCGCTTCTCTAATTTCGTTGAGTGCTGTCCTAAGGAAATTGACATTTGAAACCCCGGGGATTTCAACAGGATATTGAAATGCCAAAAACAAACCTTCTCTTGCTCTTTCTTCTGTAGAAAGCTCAAGTAAGTCTGCTCCGTCAAAAGTAATTTCTCCGGCAGTAATTTCATATTCTTCACGTCCTGCTAGGATACTAGCAAGCGTACTTTTTCCAGCTCCATTAGGCCCCATGATAGCATGTACCTCTCCAGCTTTTACATTTAGGGTAAGGCCTTTTAATATTTCCTTTCCTTCAATATTGGCATGTAAATTTTTTATTTCAATCATATCTATTGATTTATCCTACTGACCCTTCTAGGCTTATAGCTAATAATTTTTGTGCTTCAACAGCAAACTCCATAGGAAGTTGGTTTAAGACTTCTTTACAATAACCATTTACGATAAGGCTAATTGCTTTTTCTTCTGAGATCCCGCGCTGTTTACAATAAAACAGTTGGTCTTCTCCAATTTTCGATGTTGTTGCTTCATGCTCTATTTGAGCACTAGGGTTTTTACATTCTATATAAGGAAATGTATGTGCTCCACAATGGTCTGTCATTAATAAGGAGTCGCATTGAGAAAAGTTCCTCGCCTTGTGTGCTTTTTTATGAATTTGAACCAAGCCTCGGTAAGAGTTCTGAGAGTTTCCAGCCGAAATACCTTTTGATATGATCGTACTTTTTGTATTCTTTCCCAGATGAATCATTTTTGTACCTGTATCTGCTTGCTGGTAATTGTTGGTAACAGCTACTGAATAAAATTCGCCAACTGAATGGTCTCCTTTTAAAATACAAGAAGGGTACTTCCATGTTACTGCAGATCCAGTTTCTACCTGTGTCCAAGAAATCTTTGCATTTGTTTCGCAGAGACCTCGCTTGGTTACAAAATTAAAGATACCACCAACACCGTTTTTATCGC
Source organism: uncultured Flavobacteriales bacterium (assembly GCA_905182775.1). GTDB lineage: Bacteria > Bacteroidota > Bacteroidia > Flavobacteriales_D > Crocinitomicaceae > UBA952. The sequence goes on along the minus strand of CAJJCU010000013.1, from coordinate 966 downwards.
CGGGGTACCAGTTTTGAACAGTTGAATATTTGATTTCAGCATCTTTAAGCGCCTTTAGCTCAACGACGGCAGCATGAAGTTGATTTTCATCTCTTTGAGGAGCTGTACAGCCTTCCAGATAGGATACATAGGCGCCTTCATCCGCAACTACTAGGGTTCTTTCAAATTGTCCGGTGCCCTCAGCATTGATTCTGAAATAGGTAGACAATTCCATTGGGCATCGCACTCCTTTCGGAATGTAACAGAAGGAGCCATCCGTGAAAACTGCTGCATTCAGCGCCGCATAAAAATTATCTGTATGTGGAACAATCGTCCCCATATGTTCTTGTACCAATTCCGGATAATCTTGAACCGCTTCAGAAAAAGAACAAAAGATAATCCCTAATTCTTTTAGTTTCGATTTAAAAGAAGTTGCTACAGAAACAGAATCCATAACAAAATCTACTGCAACTCCCGTCAGTTTTTTCTGTTCTTCTAACGATATCCCAAGCTTGGCCATCGTTTCTTTCATCTCAGGATCAACATCGTCCCAAGATTCATATTTTTTAGATTGCTTTGGCGCAGCGAAGTAAGTGATTTTTTGAAAATCCGGTTTTTTATAACGAACATGTGCCCATTCGGGTTCTGTCATTTTTTGCCATGCTGCAAATGCAGTTAAGCGATATTTTAAAAGCCATTCAGGCTCTTCTTTTTTTGTGGAAATCAAGCGAATGATACCTTCATCTAACCCTTGACGTATCGTCTCGGTTTCGACATCTGTTACAAAACCAAATTTATAATCCTGGTCCTCTAAATCTTTCGCTAATTCATTTTCTGTATACTGTGCCATTCAAATAATCTAATATTTATACTGAAAACGACTCGCCGCAACCGCATGTACGGTCGGCATTAGGATTTTTAAACACAAATCCTTTTCCATTCAACCCTCCTGAGAAATCTAAAATTGTGCCTAACAGGTATAAATAG
>CAJJCU010000012.1 GCA_905182775.1 uncultured Flavobacteriales bacterium | reverse complement strand
AGACATAACAATACCTGGCGTAAAAAAGCATTATTCCATAACTGGGAGCCGCTAAAATTAGAATTCTTTTCAGGTGACCATGAGCCAAATCGAACCAATATGTTTTGGACACCTACCATAGCAGGTAACGCATATGATGGATTGATGCTCGGAACAGCGCTCCACAATCTGGGAATCCCCTTACAACGCTTTCAATATCTGGTGGCACCTCAGTTTGGTGTTTCTAGTAAACGAATGGTCGGAATCGCAGAGGCTTTATATGTAATCTTACCTAAAAAAGGCATCAAACAAATGAAAGTGGGTGCTTCTTTTAAATCTTTTAGCCACCGCGACTTCTCGGATTCAAGGTATGCGGGCTTATCTCCTTACATGAAAATTGTTTTTGGGGACCGTAGTCAAAAGAACACATCCTATAGTTATGCCGAGCTAAAAGGAATTGTTAAAGGTGATTATAGCCAAGGAGTCTTATGGGAAAGAAGTTTCGGCTTTAAATCCAAATATATTTTTCGTAAGAAATTTAAAAACGCAACATTTTCTGTGTCTCCAATCTTGACCTATATGGAACAAGAAGCGGACTTAATTGAGGGTGGAAATGATCTGTTTTTTCGAGCAGAACTAAAGTCTAGTTTTTCATTCGATTACCGCATAGGTAATATGAAGCGAAGCTTTGACCTTAGTGCCTATTTTGGAAAGAATTTAGTAACGCAACTGAATTCAGGTGATAAAGACCGTCAATCGATTAACATGTCTGGGGTACGGGGGAGTCAAGATTTGTTTTTGGAACAATATTACTTCTCTCGCGATCAAAGTGGGGGTACACAGCAGATGGATGGCATGGGAGGTTTTTATAGCACCTCTAATTATGGGTCCAATAGCAATTGGATCGGTTCATTCAATACCTATATTTCATTGCCTGTGAAGCCAAATATTTTTGGAGTCTTTTTAAATCAAGGTTTATTTCCAAAGGGGCAAAAAATGGATTACATGTTGAATACGGGATTGGCATTGAAAATAGGAGATGTCTTTGGTGTGTACTTCCCATTGTACCGATCTTCGAATATGGGCGAACTTTTCAAGAGCAATTATCTAGATGAAATACGTTTTACTTTACAATTTAATATTGTGGAGAGCGGGTTGAGTCTAGGAGGTTTTATCAATTAGATTAATTTAAGATATTATGGAGGAGAAAGTAATTAAAATCCCTTTTAGAAGATTGTTTGGGGCTGTTTTGTTGTCACTTTTTTTAAGTGGATTTATACTTTTTGCACTTTTTTTCGTCGGTATCATAGGAGGTTTTTCTTTGTTTGGAGATGATGTTGAAGGCGTAAAAAGCAATACGGTTTTGCACATGAGGCTGGGTGGAACTATTTCTGAAAATGCCGTTACTGAGATTGATCCGTTAAGTGTGTCGGTCTTTTCTAGTAAAGGATTATCCGCGATTTTATTTGGTTTAAAGCAAGCTTCTGAGGATGATCGTATACGCGGTTTGTTTTTAGATTTTGGTGATATAAATTGTGGAATAGCTACAGCTCAAGAGATACGTGAGGGACTCGAACAATTTAAAAAAAGCAAAAAGTTTATTGTTGCGTATAATTCCGGAGAGTATGTCTCTCAAAAAGCTTACTATTTAGCATCTGTAGCCGATGAGGTATATGGTTTTCCTTCTTCAGTTTTTCAGTGGACAGGGCTTGGTGGAGAGGTCTTTTTTATTAAAGAATTGATGGCAAAGCTAGGTTTAGAAGTCGCTATTTTAAAAGGGGATAACAATGATTTTAAAAGTGCTGTTGAGCCTTTGTTTTTAAATTCAATTAGTGACTCGAGTCGCTTACAGATGGATACTTACTTGAATTCTACTTGGTCTACGATGTTGCATGATATTTCAAGCTCGAGATCTATTCCTGAAGAAAAGCTTGATGTCTTGGCTGAAGAAATGCGCATAAAAAATGTTAAGGATGCCGTTGAATATCAGCTTATGGATTCGTCAATGTATCTCGATCAGGTATATGATTTACTCATGAAGAAAGTAAAAGTTTCTGATAGAGCTGATTTAAATTTATATTCATTTTCGACGTACAGTGAGTCCGAATTTAAGGATGATCAGCTTTTGGCAAATTCAGGTGATCCTTCGGTTGCTGTAATCTTAGCAGAGGGTTCAATCTCAAAAAATGGTAAGGGTTTTACAAGTGAGAAAATCTGCCAATACTTTAGGGAGGTTCGGGAGATTAAATCAATTAAGAGTGTTGTTTTTAGGGTGAACAGTCCAGGCGGTAGTGCCTTAGCTTCAGAAGAGATTTGGAGAGAAGTTTACTTGACCAATAAAGTAAAAAAAGTAGTCGTATCAATGGGGGATTATGCAGCTTCAGGTGGGTACTATGTCGCTACCCCTGCGCATATTATATTTGCGGATAAAGCAACAATAACGGGTTCTATAGGTGTGTTTGGTGTTTTGCCTTACACAAAGAAAATGCTTGGTAAAATTGGTGTAGAGGTTGAAGGGATAGGGACGAATACGCATTCTATACTTTCTACAAACCGAAAGTTGACAGATGCTGAATTCAAAATGGCACAAGCCGAGGTTAATGCCATTTATGAACAGTTTCTTGAAAGGGTAGGAACGGGTAGAAAAATGACTAGGGATCAAGTACAACGTGTTGCGCGTGGTCGTGTTTGGACAGGAGAGGATGCGCTCGATATTGGTTTGGTAGATCGCATAGGTTCTCTTCAGAGCGCAATTTCCTATGCTCAGGAGTTGATAAAATCGTCTGAAAATCAAGTTGTTTACTATCCGGAGGTCAAAGAAAACCCATTGGCTGTATTATTAGAGATGGTCAATAATGAGAAGCTGAATACAAAATCGGGTATTTCAATTTTGCAGCATCCTGTATTGCGCTCCTTGGAAAACAAACTAGAAACGATTTCAGAGTGGGAGGGTAACGTAATGAGATTGCCCTACCAATTTGATATGCGATAAGTCCTAATTTAGTAAAGAGGAGGGAAGCGGCTTGGGTCAACTTCACTCATAATGGCATAGCATTTCTCGATGATATCATCGATATTAGGCTTCGAAAAGTAATCTCCATCAGAACCATAAGCTGGTCTATGGTCTTTCGAGCTCATCGTTTGTGGTGCCGAATCTAGATGGTAGAAGCATTCCTGCTCGACCATTATTTTATCTAATATAAAACCTGTTGCACCACTACTCACGTCTTCGTCAATCACAAGTAGTCTATTGGTCTTCTTTAAGGATTCTGCAATTTTGTGATTGATATCAAAAGGAATCAATGTTTGAATATCAACGAGTTCTACCGATATACCAAACTGAGTCAATTGCTTGGCAGCCAATTCACAAATATTAAAAGTCGAACCGTAAGAAACCAGTGTCAGATCTGTTCCTTCCTGAACAATTTCAGGTATTCCGAGTGGTTCAGTGAATTCGCCTATGTTTTTAGGGTATTTCTCTTTTGTTCTGTAGCCATTTAGAGGCTCAATAACCAGTGCGGGCTCATCAGCTTGGAGTAAGGTATTGTAAAAACCGGCAGCTTTAGTCATGTTTCGGGGTACGCAGATCATCATTCCTCTCAAGGCATTGATAATCATCCCCATTGGTGATCCACTATGCCAAATACCTTCAAGTCGATGGCCTCGTGTACTTACAATTAGTGGTGCTTTCTGCCCGCCTTTTGTTCTGTATTGCACTGTGGCTAGATCATCTGAGAGCACCTGTACAGCGTATAGTAGATAGTCAAGGTATTGAATCTCTGCAATAGGTCGCAGTCCGCGCATCGCCATACCAATTCCTTGTCCGATGATGGTGCATTCTCTAATTCCAGTATCAAAAACACGGTGTACACCGTATTGCTCCTGAAGGCCTTCTAAGGACTGATTAACACCTCCTATTTTCCCGGCATCTTCACCGAAAATAAGTAATTCAGGTATTTTTGAGAGCTGGGTATTGAAATTTTCTCTTAGAATAATTCGACCATCCTCCATTCTATTATCTTGTCCGTAAATAGGGGGGACAGATTTTATATTATGAATGCTTAAGTCAGACTCTGAATAAAGGTGTGAGCTGTATTTGTCGTAGCAATTATCGATGGCTGTTTTTACCCATTCTCCAAGCTTACTTTTTTGAGCACTATTCTCTTTAAACATCATTCGAATGACCTTTCTGGCAGCATTGAAGAGGTCTTTTCTAATGGGTTCGTAGGTTTTCTTAAGGTTTTCAAGCTCTTTAAGAATGAATTGTTTTTCAGAACTGCTTTGTGCGGCAGCCTCGATTAAAGTACTTACTTCTTCAAGCTCCTGCTGAATTTCAGAAGTGTATTTTTTCCAAGAATTATTTTTAGAGGTGCGAACCATCGCTTTGGCCTCTTTATGGATGCTCTCGAGTGTCTTTTGATCTGCAATTTTATTTCCAGAAGCATTAAAGGCAAGAATCCATTCTTTAAACTTTTCGATACAATCATATTCTTTCTCCCACTCCAATCGTTCTTTACTTTTGTAGCGTTCATGTGAACCTGAAGTAGAGTGTCCTTGTGGTTGATTGACCTCTTTGACGTGAATGAGTACCGGAACATGTTCTTCACGCGCAAGTCGAACTGCTTTTTCATAAGTTTGACATAGGTGCACATAATCCCATCCTTTGGTGACAAAAATCTCGTATCCTTTTTTATCAGCAGTACGTTGCATTCCTGAAAGTGCTTCCGAAATAGAACCTTTCGTTGTTTGAAATTCTCTAGGAACGGATATTCCATACCCGTCATCCCATACTGACATGACTAAAGGGATTTGCATAACCCCAGCGGCATTAATGGATTCCCAAAATGGGCCTTCGCTTGTAGAGGCGTCTCCTATTGTTCCAAAGGCTACTTCATTTCCATTATTGGTGAAATTTTTGGCTAAATCGGTTGCGCTTAGCTCCTTGTTTTCTCTGTATACTTTTGAAGCCTGCGCGAGTCCAACAAGTCTCGGCATCTGCCCAGCTGTTGGTGAAATATCAGCGCTGCTATTTCTTTGTTGCATTAAGTTTTTCCAATGCCCTTTCTCATCGAGGTTTCGGGTTGCATAGTGTCCGCCCATTTGTCTACCTGCGGATTGAGGCTCAATTTCCACGTCAGTATGTGCGTATAGGCCGGAAAA
>CAJJCU010000011.1 GCA_905182775.1 uncultured Flavobacteriales bacterium | reverse complement strand
TCAAGTCTTTTAGGTTCACTTCTTTGACACCTATAATAACATCGCAATGGCTAAGATCATCAACAAGTGTTAATCCTGCTGCTTGATAAGCGTCATCAGAATAAGTTCTGATTGGGCTTCGCTGAATAAAGACCTCAACATCTGGATAGGTGTCAACAATCGTTTTGCATTGCTCTGGTGTTAAAGCAACTCTATAATCTGGTGGAACTTTCCCCTCTTTAATGATTCCTATTTTCATATGCCTATCTAATTTGCAGGTAATTTTCTATAAACTCTCTTATACAACCTTCTCCACCTTTGTGTTTCAGGATTATTTGTGAAATACTTTTGATTTCATTCACCGCGTCGGCAGGACATGCAGAGAGTCCAATTTGGGTCATGATTTCTTTGTCATTAATATCGTCTCCGATCATAGCAACTTCATCGGCTTTAAGGCCTTTTTCTTGCATCCAGCTATTGAGTATTGTCATTTTGGATTCACGACCGACATAACAATTTTTTATACCGAGCATTTCGGCACGTTTTTTTACAATTTCTGACGAGAAACCTGAAGATATTATTCCAATCTCAATAGAGGTGTCTCTTAGCTTCATGATCCCCATACCATCCTTGGTGTTGAATTTCTTTATCTCATCACCTTGGGCCGTATAGAGCATTCCGCCATCTGTCATTACACCATCCACATCGAGGATCAGTAGCTTTATTTTCTTGATCTTTTTCTCAAGTGATGCTTCAAAATACACTGCTTTAAAAAGAAGTGTTTGTAGGTCAATTTCGTATTCCTCACAAATTGCTTCCAGATCAAATAAGCTCATTTCCATCACGTGATCCACTTCTAAATCTTGTAAGAAATCATTAAAATTCAATCCAAATTTGGAACAAAGCCCTTTAATATTTTGCTCTAATGTCATTTTATTTTAGTTTTCTACCCAGGCATTCCGCTAAAGGTTGCAATTCATTGTATAGGGTTCTAAAGCCATTGTAATCTAATTGCTGAGAAGCATCAGATTTAGCTTTTGCCGGGTTAGGGTGGGTTTCTATAATCAGTCCTTCAACATTCATTGCAAGACAAGCTTTAGTTAATGAAGGAACGCCATAGGCGTAGCCCATTGCGTGAGACGGATCAAGTATTATAGGCAGGTTTGTATGCTCTTGAAGCCAAGCCACACCGCATAAATCTAATGTAAATCTTGTTTTGGTTTCAAATGTACGAATCCCTCTTTCACATAAAATTACATTTGAGTTCCCTCCGGCTAGAATGAATTCAGCGGCTTGTGTAAATTCCTGTAAAGTAGTCCCAAATCCTCGTTTAATCATTACGGGTTTTTGAGTCTTTGCGCAAGCTCTAAGTATACCTTGGTCATACATTGCTTTGGCTCCGATTTGAATAATATCTGTATGCTCAATAATGGCCTCAACATGGGTTGCATCTCGCACCTCGGAGATGATTAAATGACCAAATTCATCTCGCATCTTAGATAGTAGTTGTAACCCCTCTAAACCAAGTCCCTGAAAAGAATATGGACTTGTTCTTGGTTTATAGCAACCCCCTCTTAAAACACTTAAGTCGAGTTCTTTTAGCAATTCTGAAGCTGAGCGTATTTGGTCTTCTGATTCAACAGAACAAGGGCCGCCAATGAGCAAGGTGTTGTTGTTCTTTCCTCCAATACTTAGGCCTTCTTTTAGTTGGATTTCTCGGGTTTCATTTAGAAAACTACGTGAAGACAGCTGCATGTCATTTGCGAAAACCCATTGGTTTTCAACGTGCGCTTCAAGTTCAGATGCCAATTCTTTTACCGATGCACTTGTGATCAATAAGTTTTTGTCCTGGTTGCAAATGTGAAATGCATTGAGGCGCTGTGCTAATTTTTCAATGGTAGCGCTGTCTGTATTTTTTTTGAGTTCAATAATCATATTTCTCCTTTAATAAGGTGCGTAAAATTAACAATTCCTATTGCATTTCCATAGTCGTTAATGACGGGTAGATACATGATGGGGAAAGGGCAGGACTTGATCTTTTTCAGAAGGTCATTAACCGTAGCCTTTCCTTGTATTGAAATGGGCTGGTGATTGATTAAGTCCTTCAATGTGATTGAAGAAGGCGTGTCTATCTTTTTTAATAAAGCTTTTCTAATATCGGCGCTTGAAACCAAGCCTATAAGCTCGGATTTTTCTCCGAGTATTAGAGCAAAGCCCATTTTACCATCTTCGACACATTGAAGCATCGATTTGGTGCTTGCGCCTTCTAATTTTATAGCGGGTGCTTCCGCTAAGGGCGTCATGAAGTCTTTGATGCAATAGTGAGAATGTATTTCTCGTTGTGTCAGATTCATTAGGGCATTTCCGATACTGGCTTCACTGAATAAGTAGGAGCCTGAAACCGATGAACTCACCCCCATATTTCGTAAGATAAAGGAGACCTCTGCGTTTACGCCACCATCCACATGTATTGATTTTCTTGGATATCGTTTTCTAAATTGTCTGATTTTTGAAAAATTGTGTTGGTCAAAAACGCCACCACTTTTCCCTGGGATTGTCGCCATAATAAGAATAAAATCCATGTATTCAAATTCAGCGAAGACATCTACATTTGTTGGTGTAGTCACAGCCAAACCTTTTTTTCCTTTGATCTCAGATGGGATATTTAGAGGTCCCGTTAAATCCTCGTATTGAAATGTGATGTATTCAACAGGGTGCTTTTTTAGGTAGGGGAAAAACTTTTCAGGATCGTTTGTGATAATATGAAGATCAATTGGTGTATTGCACCAGGTTCTAATATTCTCAATATCCTTAAAGACTTCTAATGAGTCATTACAATCGACATGTAATAAATCAATTTGATGCCCAACCAAATCTTGAATTACCTTCTGAAGAGGGCGTTGCTTGTCGCTATATATTGATCCGGATATTTTCATATTTAAGGAATTATAGGCATTGGTGTGCTTAAGGTTTGAAATTTATTGTCACAAATAACCAATTCACATTTCTTCTTCATAAAAACGTGGGTATTCAGTTCTTGTTGTATTTCACTCATCAGCTGTAGCTCTTTAAAGTCTATTGTAGCAGCTGGATCGAATTCTTTTCTCAGGATGATCCTTATTTCATATACATTGCGCTCGGTATTTTCAGTGATTTTAATGCTCTGAGTTTTGTCACCAACATATTTCTCCTTGATCCAAAAGTCATAAAATGCAGCAATTACTTTTTGATCGGATGAATCATTGTAATAAACTTTAAGAGGTCCTTCGTCCATTACTTTTTCCCCGGACGTGTCACAGGCGACAAGAAGGAGGATTATACTACAAATAAAGATTGGGTTTCTCATTAATCGAAGCATTACTTTTTAGAAA
>CAJJCU010000010.1 GCA_905182775.1 uncultured Flavobacteriales bacterium | reverse complement strand
AAGTAAGTGCTCATCAACTGCCCTACTTTTCATATACTAGACGTAATCTATAGTGAAAGAGGGAACTAAATATAACGCCAACAATGGACACAGAAAAGAAACATGAGAACAAACCCACTGATAAAGCGGATATAGCATTGGAACCGAATACCATTGAAGATAAGGATGAAAAAATACCTTCTAAAACAAACAAAAGGCAAGCTACACAGGAACAGCTCGATCATCCTTTGCATGGGGTGAAACTAGTCCAAATATTAGAAAGCCTTGTGGAACATTATGGTTGGAAATACCTTGCTGATGAAGTTAATATACTCTGTTTCAAGCACAACCCTACAATGAAAATAAGTCTAAAATTTTTGAGGAAATTCAAGTGGGCGCGCGAACATGTTGAGGATCTCTATATGGACATGTTGGAGGAAGAAGCATATCAAAAAAGAAAATAAATAGCGAATAACAAGGCTTAAAAAGTATTGAAAGACCATTTGCCCGAAACATTCATGCCCTATTAAGGTCAAAACACATGAACTTGGTCGTGATTTTAATTTTCCTATTCGAGTATAACTATAATTGAGTAATGAAAAACATCGTAGTACTTAGTGGCGCAGGAATCAGTGCAGAAAGTGGACTCAAAACGTTTAGAGACAGCAACGGACTTTGGGAAGGACATGATGTGATGGAGGTGGCATCACCAGAAGGATTTGCAAAGAATCCGGCATTGGTTCTGGAATTCTACAACCAACGTCGCCGCCAACTTTTGGAGGTTGGGCCCAACGGTGCACATTTGGCTTTGGCTAAATTCGAAAAAAATCACAAAGTGTCCATTGTCACCCAAAATGTTGATGACCTTCATGAAAGGGCTGGTAGCACTTCTGTTTTACACCTTCATGGTGAACTTTTCAAAGTTCGAAGCACACAATTTCAATCAGATGTTCAGTATTGGGAAAAAGATCTAAATATCGGTGACCTATGTCAAAATGGACACCAACTTCGTCCCCATATTGTTTGGTTTGGGGAAGCTGTTCCGTTATTACCAAAAGCTATTTCAATATGCGAGGATGCGGATGTCATCATCATTATAGGAACTTCAATGCAAGTCTATCCTGCCGCTAGCTTGATTCATTACGCAAAGTCAAGCACCAAAATATATTACATCGACCCAAATCCAGCACCTGTGGAACACCCTCAAGTGACCGTCATAGCCGAAGCTGCGACATCAGGCATAAAAAAGATAAAACTAAATTAAAAGGAAGTGGGCTATACTGGATTCGAACCAGTGACTTCCACCCTGTCAAGGTGACACTCTAAACCAACTGAGTTAATAGCCCTTTTACTTATGATTCTGCGTCTGCATCATCATCGTTCTTGTTGAGCTTATTGCCAACAAAAGTTCCCGATATGATTTGATCTTGAAAAGCTCTCATTCCTCCTGGAGAATGAGGCATTAGAATTGATGAGTTTTTTGAATTCGCTCCAATATCCTTGATCGTATCAAAATATTGCGTCATTAAAACGAACTGCATTATTTCTTCATGAGTAACAGAATCTAACGATTTCTTGAAGTCTTCTACTGATTCTTTGAAACCACGTACAATCTCAAGACGTTGCTGTGCAATACCTTCACCAGAAAGTCGCTTAGACTCAGCCTCTGCTTCCGCTTGCTTTATAATCATGATTTTTTTCGCCTCACCATCTTCATGAGCAGCCTCTCGGTCTCTTTTGGCGGCGTTAATACGGTTCATAGAATCTTTTACTTTCGAGTCTGGGTCAATATCAGTAATAAGTGCTTTAATGATTTTATACCCATATTCCGCCATACTTTGAGAAATATTATTCTGAACAGCGATTGCGATATCCTCTTTTTTAGCAAAAACATCATCTAATTCTAGCTTAGGTACTTCTGCCCTTACATCATCAAAAACATAAGATGCAATTTGGTTCTTGGCATTTTCTAGAGAATAGTAAGCCTCTTTTACAAATTCTTTTCGGACCATATACTGAACAGAGACCTGTAGATTAACGAAAACGTTATCTAAAGTTTTTGTTTCAATGGTGACATCAAGCTGCTGTACACGTAAATTCACAAGGGCTGCTTTATTGTCGATGAAGGGAATCAATAGAGACAAACCAGATGTACGAACAGACTGAAACTTTCCAAAGCGCTCAATTACGGCAGCAGAGGCTTCTTTAACAACTAAGAAGATTTTTAAGAGAATAAGTACAGCAACAACTGCTAATACTAGAGGTAAAATAGGAAAGGTCATAATTTTTTATTGAATGGTTAGTTTCTTTTCAAGCTCCTCCAAATAGTGTCGGAATTGCTTATCGGTTTCTGAAAGATTGACAACCGTTCTACAGGCATGCAACACAGTCGCGTGGTCTTTACCTCCACAGTGTGCTCCAATATTTGCCAAAGATGACTTGGTCATCTTCTTAGAGAAATACATTGATATCTGACGTGCTTGAACAACTTCACGTTTACGTGTTTTTGATTTCAACATTTCAATTGGAAGATCAAAATAGTCACAAACAACCTTTTGGATATATTCTATAGACACTTCTCTTGCCGTGCTGCGAACAAATTTATCGACCATTTGCTTGGCTAGGTCTAAGGTGATCGCTTTTTTCGTAAGTGATGCCTGTGCCAAAAGCGTATTTAATGCGCCTTCAATTTCACGAACATTGGTATTTATAGAGTAAGCTAGATACTCAACAACTTCTTTCGGAAGCTCGATTCCGCTTCCGTACATTTTCTTTTGAAGAATTGCGATTCGAGTTTCAAGATCTGGTGTCCCAAGATCCGCAGAAAGTCCCCACTTAAATCGAGACAACAAACGTTGCTCCATTCCCTGCATTTCAACAGGTGCTTTGTCTGAAGTCAATACAATCTGCTTTCCATTTTGGTGCAAGTGATTGAAAATTGAAAAGAAAACGTCTTGTGTGCGTTCTTTTCCAGCAAAGAATTGAACATCATCAATAATCAAAACATCAATCATTTGATAAAAATGAACGAAATCATTTGTTGATTGGTTCTTGATTGCATCTATAAATTGGTGCGCAAATTTTTCAGATTGAACATAAAGAACCGTTTTGTTGGGGTAGTTTTCTTTTACAGAAATTCCAATGGAATGTGCTAAATGCGTTTTACCCAAACCAACACCTCCATAAATCAATAATGGATTGAAAGCTGTACCACCTGGCTTGTTCGAAACGGCAAATCCCGATGCGCGAGCCAAACGGTTACATTCTCCTTCAATAAAATTCTCAAAGGTGAAAGCAGGAATCAAATTAGATTCAATGTTTAACTTTTTAAGTCCTGGAATAACAAACGGATTTCGAATTTGCTTTTCGTGACCACTAATCGGAACATTAACAGGCGAATTCTTCAAAGAATTTGAACTGTGCGCCGGTATTTTAACCGTATACGGATTGGTAGATTTATTGTTATTCTCCATTACGATACTGTACTCTAAACTTCCGTCAGTACCCAACTGTTTTTTAACAACCTTGCGAAGAAGGGTGATGTAGTTTTCTTCCAACCATTCATAAAAAAAATAAGAAGGTACTTGAATCGTTAAAACATCCTTTTCTAATTTGACCGGTATGATCGGCTCAAACCAAGTTTTAAACGCTTGCAATGAAATGTTGTCTTTTATTACTTTTAGACAGGACTCCCATGCACCTTCGTGGTTTTTACTCATAGTGAAAAAATTAATAGTTTGGTCTTAAAAAATCACATGTGAATTGCAGTTTTTCACATGTGTTTTGCACAGTACAAATGTTCTCATAAAAAAGTTAAAAAAAAACCACTAGGGG
>CAJJCU010000009.1 GCA_905182775.1 uncultured Flavobacteriales bacterium | reverse complement strand
ACACTTGAAAAAGGAGATCGAGTTCGATTGATTTTTGAGGATAACGAAGAAATAGTAAATGTCACTGAAGCATACGCAAACCACTTCAAAGTCGATCTCAATGTGTCCGGAAAGGTCTTCGTCTATGGCCGTGAAGTTGATGATTTTAGAACAGTCGACTACCAAGCTGTTTCTATGCTGAATGTATCAGCAACGCAAGCGCTTCTTAAAAGAATTGAGGCATTGGAAAAGGAAAACAAAAAGCTTAAAGAAGTCAATAATACGGTGGAGGCTTTAAAAGCCGAGCTTGAGGTAATTCAAAGAAGTGTATCGTTATTAATCAACGAGAAAACGACTGCAAAACAAAAGTAAGGCATTCGCTAGTAAATGCTCAACACCGCATTACACATCTCGCCTGCTCAATATAATATAAGCAATGACTACAAAGCATAATCCGTAGCCAAAGCCTAAAGATGCGCGCTGAATTTCGGTCATCATATACTCAAACCCGTCTGGAATAATAGGCATCGGAATGAGATTAGAAAATGTATTCAGGGGTAAGAACTGTGAAAACTCCTTCGAGACTAAGCCCATACCAATAATAGACTCAATGAAAGAGGACAATAGGTATATGACTATTGTTAGCGACGAATTCTTTAAAAGGTTTGCAAGAAAAAAGGCGAAAATAAAATAGCCAAATGTGGATATAAAATAGAAGCCAATGTAGCGAACACCTTCAAAATACTCGGTAGAATTCGTGCTCATACCAAAACAAAATGCTACTAAAAATGCATATAACGTAACCACTATAGACATGAGTAAAATGACATAAAACTTTGACAGAATCATCTCTCTTTTACTAAGGCCGTCAATCATATTCTGACGCTGTGTTTTATATTTTATCTCATTGCAGGTAAATAAAATAATAATGACGCCCAGTATTAAATTAAAGAAGCTTGATATGTAAGTTACATAATGATAAACTTTTGGAAATGCATAAATCACATCGCTATAAAAATATTTAAATAGCGGGATCCCTGACAGTGAATAAAAAAATAGAGGCAGAAGAACCGCATAGAGTATTAAGATGACTTTAAAGGTTCGAAGGCCTTTCAATTTAAGCCATTCTATTAAAACTAAATTCATCATGATTTCTTTATTATTTCTAAAAACTGACTTTCTAGCGTTTCATTATAAATACTCAATTCACTAAGTACAATTCCATTGTCAAAAAAAAGTTGGTTCAAGGTCGTTGGGTTCAATGAATTTTCAATACGAAGTACCAGCTTGCCAGAAAGCTCTTTAAACAATCCGATATCCTTATGCTGAAGAATAAACGCATTGAGCTTTACTAGATCTAAAGAAGCTACTTTGATTAGAACATCGTTTTCATTCCCGATAATTTCACCAATCGTACCTGTACGTATCAATTGTCCATTTTTCAAGATGACACAATGCGAACAAACCTTTTCGATTTCATCTAGAATATGAGATGCAATAATAATTGTTTTCCCTTGCTGACCAATATGAATGATCAGATCTCGAATCTCGGCAATACCCTGAGGGTCTAATCCATTTGTCGGCTCATCCAGAACAAGAACCTCGGGATCTCCCAATAAAACAGATGCGATAGCCAATCTTTGCTTCATTCCTAAAGAGAATGTTTTAAACTTAGAGGTCCTTCTTTCATAAAGGCTAACCAGCTTTAATACCCGGTCAATTTCTTTTGGAGCGTCTTTGATCTCTTTAATCAAGGCAACAATTTTCAAATTCTGTTCTGCCGTTAAATAGGGATAGAAGTTCGGGGTTTCAAGAAGGGCGCCAATACGTTTTCGATTGGCATCAATCATTCCATTTTCAAACCAAGAAAAAGAACCTTTTTTTGGACGGATAACCCCTAGTAGCATGCCTAATGTAGTCGTCTTACCACTACCGTTCGGACCTAAAATCCCGTAGACCATTTTCTCTTTCACATCAAAGGAAAGATCCTGGACTGCATTTACATTTTTATAGTTTTTTGAAAGTCCTTCTATTTTTAGTATCGTTTTTTCCAAAATAATTTTTTAGTACCCATAAAGGTATCATAAAAAGTAGGGTGTGAATGCTACCTCAAGCGATTGAGAGAGTCCAGCAATTTCTTGTCTTTTTTTATGGCAAGCTGAGCCAAAAAACAAAAAGGAAAACCAAAGACCAAAAGCGCATAACCCAAACCCAATTCTGTTTCAAAAGCACCTTCAAAAAACAGTGTGCCCCCCGTGTAGTAAAAAACAATAGCGCCGATAATTAAGACAAAGTACAAAAAGGTCAATCTCCTGACCCATCTGAGCTGTCGCGCTAAATCCTTATAGCTCATTAAGGTCATAAATAGGAAAAGGCAAATTCCAATAATCGAAAGATAAATTGGAATACTCTTATATACCTCAGAAGCAGAACCGTGGATCTCCTCTATACCAAAAACGGACAAAGAAAAACGTGCAAGAGTTTGGGTGAAACTAATAAACTCTACCCCTGTACAGGTTGCACCTAAACAAAGTATCGCAAGAAATAAATAAACGGTTTGAACACGTTGTATCATAAATAATATTTTATAATTGGTTTGCCTTTTGTCTCAAATAATGATCTAATATGGTCAGCGCAGCCATCGCTTCTACGATAGGAACAGCTCTAGGAACAACACAAACATCATGTCTTCCTTTCCCCTCAAGAAGAATCTCTTGACCTTTGTTATTGATTGATTCTTGAGTCTTCATAATGGTCGCAACTGGTTTAAATGCCACCCTGCATACGATAGGCATACCATTTGAAATACCCCCTTGAATACCACCAGAGAAATTTGTTTTTGTAGCCCCTGAAGATTCAAAAGTGTCATTGTGCTCGCTTCCCTTCATTGTTACCGAAGAGAACCCGGATCCATATTCAAACCCTTTCACAGCATTAATAGAAAGCATTGCTTTTCCAAGATCTGCATGAAGCTTATCAAAGACTGGCTCTCCAAGACCTATTGGCACATCTGTTATAACACACTGAATAATCCCACCTAAAGTATCCCCTGCAGCTTTACAATCTACAATTTCAGCCTGCATTTGTTGGCTTATTGAAGGTTCTGGACATCTTAAAATGGAAGCATCTATAAGCTCTTGATTAAAAAAAGAATCGCTCACAAGTTCAATCCTTCCAATCTGCTTAACATAAGTCGAAAACTGAACACCCAGCTTGGCTAAAATTTGTTTGGCTATGGAGCCAGCTACAACGCGGCACACCGTTTCGCGAGCACTTGACCTTCCCCCGCCTCTATAATCTCTAATCCCATATTTCTTCTCATACGTGAAATCGGCATGAGAGGGTCTGTAGGTATCTTTTAAATGAGAATAGTCTTTTGAATTTTGATCCTTGTTTTGAATGGTGAATCCTATTGGGGTTCCTGTCGTTTTACCTTCAAAAACACCTGATAAAATCTGAACTTCATCCGCTTCCTTACGCTCGGAAACAAGGCTGTTTTGTCCAGGCTTTCGCCGATTTAAATCCGCTTGTATCTGCAATAAATCTAATTCGATACCAGAGGGACAGCCATCAATGATACCTCCCATAGACACTCCATGAGATTCTCCAAAAGTGCTTAATTTAAAAAGGGTTCCAAATGATGATCCAGCCATAGTACAAATTTAAAGCTTTTTACGCTTAAAAATAGGAACGGTGGAGCACGGCTCTCCATACATAATAGACTTTACATGTGGCTGCAGAAAAGCGACTAACTCTGACATTGCATACTCCGGTTCTTGAATATCGGAACAGCCTTTAATAATCACCCTTTCATCTTTAAATTCTTCAAGGTTTAAGCGATGTATATTATGAAGTATCATGGACTTTTGAAGCGCCAATTCATTTCCTATAACGACCGTATTCGCGACACCAATAAGCTGAGAAGTAACAAGCATAAATGCCCAGGTAGGCACAATCGCTTCAGTCGAACAAAAGACATAGACCCCCTTGCCTTTATAGGACAACCAGTTGTTTTCTTTGATCCAAATTCTAAAATCCTTTTCTTTAAGCACCAATCCCTTCCACAATTGACTTGCTAAATCAATAGGCATCATCTGAACCGTTGGTTTAAAATCAGCAAGATCCATTTGAATCAAACTACTTTCTTTAACTTTATTTCTTATTTCCATGCATTACAAATTTACAACATCGCAGCCACACTTTTAATATTGCATTAGACATTATGTCATGAAATAGATTAAGGCATGCTCTTTGACCAAATACAATCATGATTCAAGAAAGTCAATTTGATAAAAAATTTGGAGGATCCTTACTCCCTGGGTTATTTATACTCATTGCAATTTGGATTGTATTTTGGGCAGACTCCCTCTTTTTATTCCCCTTCTATAAACTTGGTGTCTTACCTACAGATGTTCGCGGTCTAAAAGGCATACTATTGATGCCTTTAGTACATTCAAGCGAGAACTTCAATCATATTTTCAACAACTCCATACCCATCTTCTTACTTACCACACTCTTGTTTTACTTCTATAAGGATATTGCGTATCGTATTTTGATTTTCAGCTGGCTCTGCACTGGGCTAGGTGTTTGGCTATTTGCAGCAAACAGAGGTGCTTATCATATCGGTATGAGTGGTGTTATTTATAGCTTGGTCGCGTTTCTATTCACATCAGGAACACTTAGAAAGTATCGCCCACTGCAAGCACTATCGCTTTTCATAGTATTTGTGTACGGTAGTTTAATTTGGGGCATACTACCTATCTCACCAAAAATCTCATGGGAAGGACATTTTATGGGTTTTATCGTTGGAACTATTTTAGGATTTATTTACAGAAAACAGGGACCTCAAAGACCCAAATACATCTATGAAATAGAAAAAGAGCTCGGTATCGAACCACCTGATCTTGAAGGTCAATACTGGCAAAAAGTTAGAGAAGAAGAAGAAAGAGCAGAAGAAGATAGCGCGCTTAAAATCATTTATCACATCAAAAATCAAGATAAAGAAAAGCCCAGCTCAGATAAATAAAGCTGTATCTTTAGCCAAACTTTAAACTCAGAAATAAACGTATTACGTTTAGCCCCTCGTTGTGACTAATTAAAGAAATATAAATGTTTAGTGTAATTTATAAATTTGAGATTAAACCAGATAGAAAGGATTCTTTTGAAAAATCATGGAAAGATTTAACTCATTTAATTTATGATTATGCTGGTAGTCTAGGATCAAGACTTCATAAAAAAGATGAATGTAATTATATTGCTTACGCGCAATGGCCAAATAAAGAAACTTGGGAGAATTCTTCTAATAAACTACCAGAGAAATCAAATGAGATAAGTAAATTAATGAAAGAATCATGTAATTCTATCGAAACATTATATGAACTTGAATTAATTGAAGATTTACTTGAAGATAAACCTAGCCACAACGATGGCTAAAGCTAATTGTTAACTACCTTTAGCCTTAACGTTGTACGCAACTCGAAAAGTATTTTCAATAAATAAATTATGACCGAAGATGAATTAATAATGTACTCTAGTTCGATACTATTGTTTGTATTAATTGCAGTTTCATTTCGATTCAAAAAACTATTCGGTATAATTAATGGATGCATTTTCGCAGTCTACACGGCATTCTTCTTATATGGACTAAATTATTTAAGCGCTGGAGGGGTAGCCTTAGTTTGGTGGTTCTTTCTATTAGTTTTCACTTGGGCACATTCAATTATTGTTGGAATTTATTTGATAGTAAAGTCCATAAAAAAAAAGCAGCGCACAACAATGCATAAAGAATAATGATAACGCATTTTACACGAAACGGTATGCCCACT
>CAJJCU010000008.1 GCA_905182775.1 uncultured Flavobacteriales bacterium | reverse complement strand
AAGCTTATACATACCTTAAAAATAAGCTAATTTTCGAACATTGAATGTATCAAGATTCATCAATATTTACTCTGATCTTTTGAGAAAGCTGACGGTTGTAAGTCTCCAATAGATATTTGAAGTAATTGTCTGTGCTTTTTGAGATGCACTTTGTGTAATGCTTCAGCCTATATTCAATGTGGTCTTGAAGGAATTCAAGAATTTCAAACCCATGGTCTAAATCTTTGGCGCTTTCAAGAATTACTTCAAAATGGTTTTCAATGGATTCATCAACTGCCTTTTTTCCTTTCCCCCCAGAATCAATTAATTCGTGATAGCGATTTTTAATATTAAAGGATTCTAATTTATCAGTATCCAAGAATTTATCATAGCCTTTAGGGAATTGGTAATCGGCCTCAAACTCCATATCCTCTAGTTCCGAAACTCTAGATTCTAGGAAGCGGTCTGGGAATTTAAAGGCATCTTGCCAGTTGATATAATCCTGCCACATTCCAAAACGTCGAACGTTGTTACCTAAGTCAATGATATGAAACTCAGACTTGTTGGGGAGCTTTCTCGAACCTCTTCCAATCATTTGATGGTAAAGGGTTAGAGACCTTGTGGCTCTATTGATGATAATTGTCTTTACCGTTGGCTCATCAAAACCCGTTGTTAAAATCCCTACTGATGTAAGAATCGCATCCGGTGTCTCTTTAAACCATTTTAAGATGTCTTTTCTGTCCTTATCGCTAAAGGTCGAGTCTAAATGCTTGATATTGTAATCCAGCTTTTGAAATGACTCTTTAACGCGTATTGAGGTTTCTATTCCCGCATTGAAAATAAGCGTCTTTTTCCCTAATGAAATTTCCTCGTATGCAAAGATGAGCTTCTCTTGCATAAAGTAATTACTGTATAGCATGTCGGAACTTGTAATTGTAAAGTCACCGTTTGTACCAATTTTAAGTCCATGAAGGTTTACATCATAGCTGTAGGTTTCTGCATTTGATAAATAAGCTTTCTCAATGAGTCCTGCTATAGATTCACCCACTAAAAGTCTATTGTAATTGTCTTTAAGAGGTAGTGTTTTATTGCTACTTAATGGCGTTGCGGTCACCCCTAGAATATTACAATTCTCGTAGTATTGAAATATTTTTCTAAAACTATTGTAATGAGCCTCATCTACAATAACAAGACCTACGTTTTTAATGAAGTCTTGGTCGTCTATAAGACGGTTATGCAGTGTTTCAACCATGGCAATAAAGCAATGGTATTCATCTTGATCCGGGAGGTCTTTTACCTCTGAATTAATGATTTTATTTGCGACGCCAATAGCAGAAAGTTGCTTAGAGGTCTGAACCGATAATTCAATTCTGTGTGTAAGAATTAAAACCTTCTTTTTCCAAGTTTCTATGTATTTCCTTCCTATTTCTGAAAAAATAACTGTTTTCCCTCCTCCTGTCGGAAGCTGGTAGAGCAAGTTGAAATCAGTGCCATTGCTCGATAATTCGTCGAGTATAACGTTGACTGTTTCTTCTTGAAAGGGGTAAAGTTTTTTGGCTTTATACAGGTCAACATCAATCATTCTGTGTGTGGTTTGGCAAGTTGCAAAAGTACGTCGTTTCTTTTAAAGACGCTACAGAAAGTTTGAATTATTTTGTCCAATGTTGCATAAATATCGCTCCTGCAATTGCAACATTAAGTGATTCTGCTTTTCCCGATCCCTGAATTTTGAGAGGTTTATCGATATAAGGTTTTATTTTTTCTGAAACTCCGCGGCTTTCATTGCCTAGAATAATACCGTTCATCTCCTGTAAATCCTTTGAATCAAATGGGGCTCCATCTAGCACGGCACCGCCGATATGTAAGTCATGGAGATCGATAAACTCTTTTAGGTCTGTATACCAGATCTTGACTCTTAAAAAACTCCCCATGGTGGATTGAAGTGTTTTTGCATTGTATAGGTCAACGGTTTTCTGTGAGCAAACAAATTGATTGATTCCAAACCAATCTGCTGTACGAATTAAGGTCCCTAGATTTCCAGGGTCTTGAATATCGTCCAAAATAATGACTTTTTTAATTGGGTCGAAACTTTTCTCTTCTTCCTTCTTTAAGACAAGTAAAATAGCATTAGGTGTTTTTAAGGTTGAGATTCTCGTCAGGTCACTAGGGGATATCGTATGAATGAGTGCCTCTTGACTTTCTGGGATTTCAGAGCTGTAATCGCTTGTGCAGATAATACTTTTTATTCGCTCAGGGTGGTGCGCAATAACTTCATGACAAATTTTAATGCCTTCAACTAGGAAACATCGTTCTTGGTCCCTATTCTTTTTTTGATGTAGTGTTTTAATCCACTTTAAATAGTTTTGGGAGATTTTTTGCATATGATATTCCTTACTTTTGTACCAATTCGATGATGAAGATAAATAAACTTTGGTTGTATTACGCATTGCTTGCATTGTGCATGAGCTCATGCGCTATATCCAAGAATGTCCCTGAGGGGTACTTTTTATTGAAATCCAATAAATTAGAGTACGTTGAAAAAGTTCCCTTTGCATATGATCTGGAAGCCATCCTGAAGCAAAGTCCCAATCAAAGAACCTTCGGTATTCGATTAAAACTAAGAACTTTTAACCTTATTGATTCGGTAAAAATCATTGAAAAGAAGCAAAAGAAATTTGATGCCTTTCAGCATGGTCTTGTCAAAAAAAGAAAGCGCTGCGATCGTATCAATCAAAGTCGTATTGATCGTGCGAAAAAAAAGGGAAAAACGCATTATAATAAGAAAGTTATTGAAGACACGATTTTTAGCCACTTATTAATTAGGGAACGTCTTAAATATCAATTTGGTGAAGAGCCTATTGTTTTTGATACCGTTGCATATAAAGCAACCAACAAGCAGTTGGTTAATTTCTTGAGGCGCAAGGGGTATTATCAGCCTATTCTTAGGGATACTATAAAGGTCGATAGTGTCCATCGAAATATTGAGGTCGTATATACCTTGGATATAGGTCCTGCATTTAAAATTGATTCTATTTTTTATTCTGGTGATTCTGT
Organism: uncultured Flavobacteriales bacterium; assembly: GCA_905182775.1. Classification (GTDB taxonomy): domain Bacteria; phylum Bacteroidota; class Bacteroidia; order Flavobacteriales_D; family Crocinitomicaceae; genus UBA952. The sequence continues at coordinate 14,423 of CAJJCU010000008.1, read as the reverse complement.
AATGGTCAGAAACCACAATGCCTATTTGGAAGAACGTATTATAAATGACAAAGAACATCCCTTGCGGAACAAAGTGTTTGATATCGATTTATTAGGGGATTACCGAGAGGATTTTGCTAAGGACCAACGCAATCATGGGTATTACAAATACTCTGCATCTAGTATTGAATTTATTGCAGATACGTTGTCTTCAGGTATGAAGGTGAATATTGAGATGAGGCTTAATGAACAATTTGTTCCATTTGCAGGTAACGCTGACAGTCTGGTGGTCAAGCCCTATAAATATGCGAGGATTAATGAGGTTCACTTTCATTTAAGCGACACCTCTGATTTAGATATGGATTTTGCGCGTTATTGTAATTGTGATAAATTCAAAGACACCCTATACAATCAGTTTTTCATTACCGAGGAGGCTTTTTTATTCGATAATCATGGTAAGATCAATACAGAGACTAGTGAGCCTCAGGATGAATTGAAAGAAATGAACCGTGAAGCTTGGATTCATTACAATGGAGTGAAGCCATTGCTAAACCCATCTATTTTGGAACTTCATAATTTTTTGGAGAAGAAAAAGTATTACAAAGGAGACAATCTAATCAAATCAGTAAAGGGGATCTCTAAACTCGGTGTGTTCAGTGTTGTCAAGCCAGTTATTATTGAGCTACCTGATACAGGGGCAGTTCGCTTGATGGATATTCATTATTACCTGGAACCGAATAAAAAACAATCTGTCGCATTTGACAATCGATTTACGACCTCATCATCAGGTCAGCCAGGAGTAAGCGTTTCTGCGAATTATGTTAATCGTAATCTTTTTAGAAATGCGGAGAAATTGACGATGTCTATTGGGGTAGGACTCGAGACACAAACACAGGTTTTCGCTTCTAGTGAAGAGGCTTCATCCAACCTATTTAACTCTGTTGAAATAGCCCCAAGTATTCAACTAGAATTAATTGGATTGGCTCCTTTTTCTCCAACTGTTCTTTCTAAAAGGCACAGGGCACGTACGTTAATTACAACAGCGTTTAATTATGAAAAGCGTGAAATATTTAAGAAGCGTGAGGTCTTTCAGTTAAATTATTTATGGAAGTTTTTAGTAGGCTCTAATCAAGTTTTTGAGTTAGGTTTGCCAGGTGCTTCTGTTATAAAACTCGTTAACATTTCGCCTACGGATGATTTTCAAGCACGATTAGATTCTATAAATGACCCATTTTTAATTAATGCCTACAGCAATCAATTTGTTTGGCAAGACGCACGTTTAACTTTTGAATACAGTAACAAAAACAAAGCCTATGGCGTTGGTAAAAAGCCATTCTTAGGGATGGGTTTCTTGTTTTCTAGTAGTCTTGATGCTGCTGGGAATCTTCTGTCTTTGTTTAAAAATGGACAGGACACCACAATTGATGGCAGTCATGAATTTCTGAATTTGAGATATGCTCAATTTGTACGAATTGACACGAAATACATTCTTTCTAAGAAGATTAATTCAAAATCTTCAGTTCATTTCAGGGCGAACGCGGGATTCGGAATTCCCTATGGGAACACAGAGACTTCGCTTCCATATGATTATAGTTTTTATGCTGGTGGTGCCAATGATAATCGGGGTTGGAATGCGCGAACCTTAGGGCCTGGTAATTATAAGTATCACTTGGATGAAAACCGAACAATTACGCAAATTGGCGATATAAGGCTAGGGGGTTCTGTGGAATATCGCTTCTCTTTAGGAGGGGTTTTTAAAGGAGCTGTTTTTACTGACTTCGGTAATATATGGACCTATAAGGAAGATTCTCGTATGGCTAAATTTGAGCTTAAAAATTCAATTAAGGAAATGGCTTTAGCATCAGGATTGGGATTGCGTTTAGACCTCGATTATTTTATTATTAGATTCGATATTGGTCTTCCTATTTATAATCCGGCTTATGCTGATGGCGCGCGTTGGTTCTTTCAGGACATGAAAGATCGTGAAATTTATATGCAAGAGGGAATCGATGCTGGAGTCGATTTGGATACGATGCCTCGTGCGTTTATTCCTAGGTTTCATTTTGGTTTAGGTTATCCTTTTTAATTATGAGAATTGTACTTTATTTTTTTGTTTTAGGCTGTCTGAGTTCTTGTATGAAGGGAGAAGAAGCAGATTTTGTTGTTTTTAATGCTGAAATACATATCCTAAATGAAGGAAATGAGGTGGTCGAGGCGATGGCAATAAAGGATGGGAAGATTATTGAATTTGGTCCAGACAGACAGATTCTTAATAAATATGCTTACGGTTCATCTATCGATGCCAAGGGAAAAGAAATTTACCCGGGTTTTATCGATGCTCATGGTCATTTAATGTCCTATGCCGAACTTTTACTTAGTGTTGATTTGGTAGGTGTGAGCTCTCAGAAGGAAATGATTGAAAGAGTTGTCGCTTATCAAGACCTGAATCAAAAGAATGTGGTTATAGGTAGTGGTTGGGATCAATCCCTGTGGGAAAACGGTTCCTTTCCTGACAACCATATTTTAAACAAAACGTTTAAAGAAACTCCCGTTTGCTTGTATAGGATTGATGGTCATTCGGCTCTTGTTAATGATGCATTTATTCGACTTTTAGGAGACTTTGAAGTCCCGGACGGAGGCGATGTTTTGAGGGGTGAAGATGGTAGTTATTCAGGCCTTTTTATTGATGCAGCCCTGCAGCTTTTGGAGCCTTTTATCCCGAAGTTTTCGGACCAAGCAATGAAAGATAAGCTTATGGAAGTGCAGACAGAGCTCTTTTCTTATGGTGTTACGGGAGTTCATGAGGCAGGTGTGGATTCTGATGAGCTTTCGCTTCTAGACCAGATGGTTTCCTCAAGTGAACTCTCTTTAAATATTTATGCCATGCTTTCACCTACAGAATCAAATCTCAAGTTTGCAAAGGATAAGGGTGTTTATCGCAACAAAAACTTATTGGTAAGAAGTTTTAAAGCCTATGTAGATGGTGCGTTAGGGTCAAGCGGTGCGCTTTTAAAGGATGCCTACCATGACCATCCTAACTACAATGGCTTGTCATTGTCTTCAATGGAAGAGCTTTCATCTTTAAGAGATTTTTGCTTGTCTGTAGATTATCAATTGAATTGTCATGGTATAGGGGATTCGGCAGTTGCTCGAATTTTGAATATGTGTAAAGGTGCTTTCGAACATAAACCCGACCACCGTTTCCGCGTTGAGCATGCCCAGCTCGTTTCTCCCAATGATTTTAGGCTCTTTAGTGATTATGCTGTTTTCCCATCGGTTCAGCCGACCCATGCGACTACGGATCAAAGGTGGGCCGCCTCTAAAATAGGAGAAAATAGAATGGATGGAGCCTATGCCTACAAGTCCCTTCTGAGTCAATTTGGCATGATTGCCTTAGGTACTGATTTTCCAGTGGAATATACGAACCCTTTTTATACCATTCATGCTGCGGTCCACAGGAAGACACCTGCTAACTATCCTGAAAATGGTTTCCTTTCAGACGAAGCACTTTCGATGGAGGAGACGCTCAAGGGAATGACAATATGGGCTGCTTTTGCTTCTTTTCAAGAAGATGAATTGGGTTCTTTGGAAATAGGAAAGCAAGCGACCTTCGTCATATTAGACCGTCAAATGAATCAGGGCTCAATTTTTAGGCCTAATTTCTCATGGTTAACCTGTATTGAAGGAAAGATTGTTCACTCCTTAGAGTGATAATACTTAATTTTACACCATGAATGTAGAGCAGATTTATACTAAATGTTTGGCGCAAGGAGCTTATTACATTGAATCTAAAGGTGAGGCAGTGGTGATTGATCCATTAAGAGAAACTACACCATACCTTGAACGGTTACAAGAGGATGGAGCCCAGATAAAATATATTTTTGAAACACATTTCCATGCAGACTTCGTAAGCGGTCATGTTGATTTAGCAAAGCGTACAGGTGCAACCATTGTTTTTGGCCCTCAAGCGAATCCCAGTTTTACATTTCACTCCGCAAAGGACCAAGAAGTTTTTAAAGTGGGAGACCTTATCATTAAGGTTCTTCATACACCAGGGCATACTATGGAGTCAACTTGTTACTTGCTTAGTGATAAGTCGGGTAAAGACCTTGCTGTTTTCACAGGTGATACTTTGTTCATAGGAGATGTTGGTAGGCCTGACCTTGCTCAAAAGGCAGCGAGCATGACGCAAGAAGATTTGGCAGGTATGCTCTATGATTCATTGCGGAACAAGGTCATGACTTTAGGTGATGATGTTGTTGTTTATCCAGCGCATGGTGCAGGTAGTGCTTGCGGTAAGAATATGTCAAGTGAGACATCATGTACAATTGGTAAGCAAAAGAGAACCAACTACGCTTTGCGTGCAGACATGACGAAAGCAGAATTTGTTAAGGAACTTACGGATGGATTGATGCCGCCTCCTCAGTATTTCGGAATGAATGTCTCCATGAATAAGACAGGGTACACACCTATTGATGAGGTGATGGTGAGAGGGACTAAGGCCTTGTCATTGGAGGTCTTTTCAGATTTGATGAATCAAGAAGAGGTATTGGTTCTCGATACGAGAAATGCCAGTCTTTTCTCAGAGGGTTTTGTCCCGGGTAGTATTTTTATAGGTCTTGAAGGCCAGTTCGCCCCTTGGGTGGGTGCCTTGATCCCTACTGACAATCAAAAATTAATTTTAATAACTGAGCCAGGGAAGGAAGAAGAAACTGTTCAGCGATTGGCTAGAGTGGGGTATGATCAAGTTTTAGGTTGTTTAAAAGGTGGTTTTCCCTCTTGGTTGGCTGCTGATAAGGGCTATGAAACTTTTGAAAGACTGAGTGTTTCTGAATTCACCCAATTAGACTTTGAAAAGGAATGTATTATTGATGTTCGCAGACCTGGTGAGTATGAGGCATCTCATTTGACAATGTCACAATCGCTTCCGTTAGATTATATTAAGAAAAACAGCGCTCTTTATCCTAGTGAGAAGCCCTTCATTTTACATTGTGCAGGTGGTTATCGAAGTGTAATTGCAGCCTCTATTCTTAAGAAGAATGGGATTCATAATGTGCGTGATTTGATTGGTGGCTATAATGCGCTTCCCGAGAATTCTTCATTGAAATCAGACTTCATTTGCCCAAGTAATTCTTAGGAAATACCGAGAATTCTTTTCGCAAACCACTCTCCAGTCAGGAGTAGCGCGCAGGCGATTAAATACCACGTGTAATCAATCAATTTGTAATTGGTGTCTTCCATAAATGAAACGGATTTTATTTCATTTCTATTCGCTAGATCTTTTATGAAGTCCTTTCTATTGGATAGCTTATAAAACCCTCCTTGATTCTGCTCCGAAAGCTGTTTTAAAACACTGTGATTGGCGACAGATTCACTTTTTTCTATATCAATATCCTCAACAATAAAGGTTCCTTTTTTTGTGTAGTCTTTATTGTCAAAATTGGTTTGGGCGACCCATGTGTATTTCCCGGGATTGAGTTTGCCGAGCTGTGCCTTATACCCGTCCTCATAGATTGAGAATTGAGTGGTGTATTCCTTATTCACTTCATCGGTGATCTTGAGCTCTAATAAGGGGCTTGTGATTGCTTCAAGAGATGAGTTGTAGAATACGCCATTAATCACGAGGTCTTCCTCTTTGTTTATTTTCTTAGGAAAACTAAGGCTCAGGCCTTGGGATTTAGATGGAATGGTTAGGTATTGAATTGATTTATTAATGAAGCCATTAAAGACATCGTGGTTTTTTGAACGTTGGTACTCATTGATTCTCCACTTCCAAATCCCTTCTCCCATAAGCACGCTGTATCTTTTTCCTCGTTGCAGCATGAAATACATCAATGGGGTGTTTTTGACGACACTTCCTATGCGTTGTTTAAATAAAACAGAAGCTCCTGGCTGGGTTTTAAAGTCTCCATATAGACCATTGAGAGGCGGGTAATAGTTTAAAGCTTCCTTAAGCAATGGGTCAATCAAAAAAGCCGAAAAATTATCATTGAGAGCTCCCTGCATGTCATCGCTCTGGTTTCTTGCACTGTTCTCAAATCGGATTCCTAGCTGTTTATATATGGTTTTGTTACTTGAAGCACCGAGTATATACAGAATGGGGATGTCTTTTAAATGGAATTCATTTATGATTTCTAGATCGCTATTCTTTTGAGGTGTATGACAAATTAAAAGATTTATGCCGTTCATTTCTCCTTCCCATTTATTAAATAGAGTGGATTCAAATTCTATATTCTCATCTGCGGAAAGCACATTTTGAATCGCTGAAATATCCGGGTGTGGTGCTGTAGAAAGCAGTAATATTTTATTACGAGAATCTAAAACCTCAACATAGAAGTTTTTAGTATTGTTCTTGTAAGATATTTCGTCGGGTTTGTTTTCGAGTTTAATCGTATAGGTATGATATCCTAGCTCATCAGCAGGTAATAAAAACCGGATCTTTTGAAAATCTTCCGGTGCTTTTCTGTATTTAATGTTTTGTGATGCGACAAGCTGGTTTTTCTTAAATACAGAAAGTGTCACATCTTCATTTGGAAACTGATAAGAGGAGAGGTCTATTTCCACAGGGAAGTCATTTTTAAGAAACGCCAATGGGTTATTGAATACTGAGCGAATCAGTTGGTCCTTCTTTTGAATGGAGTCTCCCACTGCGATTGAGAAGATAGGTGTCGTTCGCATCTTATCTGCGGTGTAAATAGGATTGGCACCCACGTTGAAATTCCCATCAGATATAAAAGCAATCCCTCCGAGGTTTCTATTGTAATATTCTGAATGAATGAATTCAAAAACTTCTTCAAGATTCGAATTGACTTCGTTAAATTGATAGGCAGTTGTATCGCTTGTAGTGCTACCGATCGTCAAACTTTTAAGATCAAAATTGGCTCCAAATTTATTTTGAAGATCAAGGCGAAGCGCTTTTATGTCCTTAGCAACCGTGCTGCTGTCCTTGTAATTGAGCATGGAAGCTGAATTGTCGGTAACCACAAAAAAGAGTGGGGGCTCAATTCTTTCTTTAAAGGATTTAAAGAAAATCCCTACAAGGGTTATTGATATGAGAAACAAGGATAAAAAACGCAAGGTGTACAGGCTGGTTTTCCATACCATAGACAGCGCCGCAAAACCATTTTTATTCCTGTAGGAAAACCAGGTCAGAAATAAGGAAATAAAAAGAATACCCAAAAGCCACCAAGCTGAATATTCTAGAGCAATGTTCATGGTTTAAAATTAGGCACAAAAATAGAATTAAATCAACTTTCAGTGAAAATTTACAAATCCAAATAAACGGTAGTTTTGGTTTCAAATACTTATATTCGTATCCAAAAATTAACAAATGTCAAAAACTGTTTATATCATATCCGCAGTGCGCACACCTATGGGGTCATTCCTGGGAGGTTTGTCTAGCGTTCCTGCCACACAATTGGGTTCCGTAGCGATTAAAGGTGCGTTATCAAAAGGTAATATTTCTCCATCTCTTGTTGATGAGGTTTTTATGGGGAATGTATTACAAGCTGGGGTTGGGCAAGCTCCGGCACGTCAAGCTGCAATTGGAGCGGGCATCGGAAACAATGTTCCTTGCACAACCATTAACAAGGTTTGTGCTTCTGGCATGAAGTCTGTTGCCTTAGGAGCGCAGTCTATTTTGGCCGGAGACAATGCTGTTGTTGTTGCAGGAGGTATGGAAAACATGTCAATGACCCCACATTATATGAACGGTAGAGGAGGGACTAAATTCGGAAACATACAAATGTTGGATGGCCTTACCAAAGACGGTTTATTGGATGTATACAATAAGGTTCCTATGGGGAATTGTGCAGAGCTCTGTGCTAAAGAACACAATATCACACGTGAAGACCAAGATAACTTTGCTATCGAATCATACAAGAGAGCTGCAGCTGCTTGGGAGAATGGTAAGTTCTCTGATGAGGTTGTTCCAGTGGCTGTACCGCAGCGTAAAGGTGATCCAAAGATTATAGATACCGATGAAGAATTTAAGAATGTTTTTTTAGATAAAATCCCAAATCTTCGTCCAGCTTTTGATAAAGAAGGAACGATTACGGCTGCCAATGCATCGACCTTAAACGATGGTGCGTCTTGTCTTATTTTAGCTTCAGAAGAAGCAGTTGCTACCAATGGTTTGACGCCAATAGGTAAGATTGTTTCTTATGCTGATGCTGCACATGAGCCAGAATGGTTTACAACGGCTCCATCCAAGGCAGTTCCAAAAGCATTGGCGAAAGCAAATCTTGAAGTTGGAGATGTAGATTACTGGGAATTGAACCAAGCGTTTTCTGTTGTGGGAATTGCAAATACAAAAATACTTGGATTGGATCCTACCAAGGTAGATGTCAATGGTGGTGCAGTTGCACTTGGGCATCCTCTTGGGAATTCAGGTTCTAGAATATTGGTAACCCTATTACACGTCTTAAAGCAAAATGGAGGTAAACTCGGTGGTGCTGGAATCTGTAACGGTGGTGGTGGTGCTTCGGCAATGGTGATCGAAAATATTTAGTATTTAGCTAATTTCTCGTTTGTCTACTTTTCTTATGATGAGTCTGAGGCCTTTGTCATATTTAAAATAGCTCCAAGTCCAATTCATAAATACAATTAAGCGATTTCTGAAGTCAACCAGAAGCATCAGGTGTAAAAACATCCATACGAACCAGGCAATAATTCCTGAGAATTTGTAAAAGGGTAGGTCTACAACTGCTTTATTGCGTCCAATTGTGGCCATGGTGCCTCTATCTTTGTATTTAAAAGGTGTCATTTCCTGTCCACAGGCAATGTTGTTAAAATTCTTTCCAAGATGTGCACCTTGCTGGCCTGCAACGGAAGCCAACATAATATGACCATGTCCATCATTGACCCCGTCAATACTTGAAACATCACCAATGGCATAAACGTTTGTACTGTTTATGATCTTATTAAATGTATCTGTTACAATCCTTTTACTTTGGGTAAGGGTTCCTTTGATGTTTTCGACCGGGGCTCCTTTCACGCCAGCTGACCAAATGACAGTTTTACTTTGCATAGTTCCGTCATTGGTTTTCACTGTAAATCCATCATAGTCTTTTACGAAGGTATTTAGACGAATGTTTATACCAAATCCTTTCAAGAATTCGAGCGCTTTATTTGAGGCGTTTTCACTCATTCCATCAAGTACTTTACCTGATGCTTGAATCAAATGAATATTCATTAGATTTATATCTAGATCTGGGTAATCTTTGGGAAGTATTTTCTCTTTTAATTCGGCTAATGCACCTGCCAATTCAACACCTGTAGCTCCGGCGCCTACAATAACAAAGTTCATATATGCCTCCTGAATAGACTTGTCTGAAGTATTCAATGCGTTTTCAAAGTTTTGTAGAATAATACTTCGCAGGTCCAAAGACTCTTGTATGCTTTTCATGGAGTAAGCATTCGCTTCAACATTCTTTAACCCAAAAAAGTTAGTTTGTGCGCCAGTTGCTATGACTAAATAATCGTATTTAACTGAACCAAGGGTGGTTTCAATCTTCTGCTCGTCTTCATTTACGGAAAGCACACTTGCCATTCTAAAATGAAAATTATTTTTCCCTTTGAATATTTTTCGAATGGGATACACAATTGAGTCGGGCTCTAGGCCAGCACTCGCTACCTGATACATTAAAGGTTGGAAGGTGTGGAAGTTGTTTTTGTCAAGTAATACAACTTGAAACAATCGGCTATTGATTTTTTGGGCCAATTTAAGTCCGGCAAACCCTGATCCAATGATCACAATTCTTGGGATTTCAATATGGGGTATGTTAATACTCAAAACGCCTTTTTATAAAGATAGTGAATTTAGTGCTTTTTTTATCGTTAATTTTTGTTTTAAGCTAAATAATATTCACTTTTTTAGGGCTTTATTTTTTGTATCGTTACTATCAATATAAAAAAGAGTTTTATTTTTGCGCACAGCAATTTTATAATTGTGATTATCAAACTTCAAATAAATAAACTCTCAAATGCAAAAAATCTCTTATTTCGTTCTATTTTTCATCTTAGTTATTGGTTCATTTTCTTGTAGTCGTCGTGGTTGTACAGACGCGGGTGCGTATAATTACGATTCCACTGCTAAAGTAGATGATGGTTCTTGTCTCTATAACTCAAGTGAAAGAACATCTTCCTACGGTGTGTCAATTGATGCTGCACAAAATAGTGAAGCTATCATAGCTGGTTCAGCCGACATTACTGAAAATATCAATGGTTCTGTTTCTAATGGAAATAAAGGTTCGTTTTTAATTAAACTAGATGGGGCTGATGAGGTTGTGCTAGATTTAAATTTTTCGTCTTTTAATTATTCCGCAATCTTACAAAAGGGAATTATACTTCAAGATGGTGGTTTCCTTGTTGCAAATAGAAAAATAGGACTTGCCGATTCTTCAGAGCTAATATGTCTCGATGTTTTAGGTAACCCCTTATGGTCAAAAAAAATAGCCTTTACGGTGCAACAGGTGATTGAAACCAATGACAATGGTTTTTACATTTTGTCTACGCAGTCAAATGCTCTTGATATGAACACATCTCATACATCTCAATTACTTAGAATCGATCCGCTAGGAGAATTTATTTGGGATATTACAATTGATAATTTAATCGCAAAAGATATCGTTGTTACAGAAGGAGGAGGACTAGCTGTCGTTGGTTCTGGAAACAATGGCGTTCAGGTTTTACGATATGATGCTAATGGTAGCTTTGTTTCAAACTTTAATTATGAGAATCAATTTCTTGAATTTTCGCCTAAAATTCAATTGGGGATAGCAAATAGCCTTGTTCTATCTTACAGCTATTTTAACACCCAAGATGAGAAATATTATGTTTCTAGTTCCGGAGTCGCTGACAATGGCCAAACGCTTTGGGAAAACAATTTAGAGGGTTTAACTAGCTATTATATCTTTGGAGAAGGTTTACTCGTTGTCAATGATGGTGTGATTGAGAAGTATACTTTGGACGCAGAATTGATTTGGTCTACAGATATTTCGACTGGTCAGGTATATGATATTCATGAGGCTGTCAATGGGAATATATTTATTACAGGTGTTAAACAAACTACATTAAATACCGATGCAACTTGGCTTGTGAAGTTAGCTCCTTCAGGAATGCTTCTTACTGATAAGGCATTTTAATATAAGCTGTGATTTTATTATTTTCGGTTACACTCAAAACCTAATGGGTTTTAATTTGTTTTAAAATTATGTATCAGTTAAAAAAAACACAGTTTATAAAGACGGATTTACAATCTGCTTGGGATTTTTTCTCGTCTCCTTTGAATTTAAAGAAAATCACGCCACCCGAGATGGGTTTTGATGTGAAGACAGAATTGCCTGAAAAGATGTATGAGGGTTTGATGATCGAGTATACGGTAAAACCTATTTTAGGAATTCCCATGAATTGGATTACTGAGATCAAAACAGTAAAAGATCTTCAGTTCTTTGTTGATGAGCAGCGCAAAGGCCCTTATAAGATATGGCATCACGAGCATCATTTTAAAGAAGTTGAGGGTGGTGTAGAGATGACGGACATTGTCTCCTATGAGCTCCCTTTAGGTATTCTAGGTCGATTAATGCACCCGATTCTGGTAAAGAAAAAATTGGAACAGATTTTTGATTACCGATTTAAAGCAGTAGAGCATACAATTGACTTCTAATTGTCGTAATTTTACGGCACTGTGAAATTCAAGGACTACAATATAGATTCAAAGATTAAAAGCCAATTAGAATATTTGGGGTTCAATAGACCTACTGATATTCAATTCAGGGCGATACAAGCCATTCTTGATGGTGAAGATGTGATGGCTGTTGCTCCTACTGGAACAGGAAAGACTGCAGCATTTGTAATCCCTATACTGAACCAACTGCTCAGAACCAACAGGAAAGACAATGGCGGTATTCGTACCTTAATTCTAGTCCCAACTCGGGAGTTGGCAAAGCAAATTGCAAGCGTGGTAGAAAATATTGGTATAAAAACAGGGGTTTCTGTTTTAGGACTATACGGTGGTGTTGATCAAGATCCTCAAATTAAGACTTTAAATAAAAAGCTTGATGTTTTGGTTGCTACTCCAGGACGGATGTTTGACCTTATATCTCAAGGATACATTGATTTATCAGGCATAGAGTTTTTTGTAATTGATGAAGCTGATTTGATGCTTGATTTGGGTTTTAATAAAGACATTCAAGATGTACTGAGACATCTTCCAAGAAAACGTCAGACTTTATTCTTTACAGCGACTATTAATAAGAAAATTAAATCTCTCGCATACGATGTTGTTCGCGATGCGATTAGAATTCATGTTTCTCCCAAAAATCCAGTATCCAAAAATGTTAACCATGCTGTGGCAAGTGTTGAAATGGATGACAAGCGTTACTTTTTAGAGAATCTATTGAAAGAATTCGATGAGGGTAAGTTTATTGTTTTTTCTAGAACAAAAGTTCGCGTTGAAAGGGTAGTGGCAGCAATGAAAAGAGTAGGTATTGAGACGGAGGCACTGCATGGCGGAATCGAACAAGCAGATCGTTTTTCAATCTTAGATCGTTTTCGAAATGGAGCGAATAGAATCTTGGTAACCACGGATGTGGCTTGCAGAGGTATTGATATTCCAGATATGGATTACGTGATTAACTATGATATTCCGGACAATCCAGAAAACTATGTGCACCGATGCGGTAGAACAGGCAGGGGTAATAATAAGGGGCATGCGATTTCTTTCTGTGCCGAAAATGAGGAAGAGCTTTTAACGGCGATTCAAGAATATACTGGTCAGGAAATAGAACGCTTTGAACTCGCTCCAAGTGAGTATAAAGACATTGTCGATGAGTCTGATTTCAATGAAAAGGATTGGAAAAAACTGCTTTCTGACAGTGACAACCCAGAGGGCTGGGATTAATAGAGCCTAATTACAGAATTATTTTAATGGAGTGAAGTTGATGTTGTCGATGTCATTTTCAATTTTACTCAGCTCTTGGGCAGTGATCTTATTACCTATTTTAAGGTTGTACTTTAAGGTTAAACCGTAGTGTAAGTAATGGTTGTCTGAAAAGTCTGATAAAAGTCGTGCATTGACGCCTATACTTAAAAAGTCTATTGGGTAATAGGCTGCAATGTTAATGCTGTAAAAATTAACATCTGGCACACCCTCTTGCGAATTTGAGAAATTAAAGGCATAACCAATGTCAATTCCAGATGTTTGCGTAAACAATGCGCTTAGCTGCGGGATCAACATGCCATTAAAGTAGTCGATCTTTAGACCTGCCTGAGAATAAGTGTATCCTTGTCTGTTTGATTTCTTTTCTTTGGGCTGAAGATTAAAGGTTTTGTAACCTGCGAGACTAAACATAAAGTCTGTTCCAGGAGAATTGAAAAAGGCGAATTCACTAGGTTTCTTACCTAAAGTATAATAAGAAAATGCGGGCTCTATTGTATAATCCACTCTGCTTTCTTTTATATTCTTTAGAAGTGTTTTTCTTACTGTATTCTTGGTTTTTATCGCCAGATCCTTAATGGCGCTATTGTCTTTATATTCATTTTCCAAGATGGCCATAGAAACCAATGCTTGTTGAAACAGATATTCTTTTGATCTTGATTTAACGTAGCGCATTCGTTCGCTTAAATTATAGTCAAATCTTTGTTGGGAGACGTTATTAAAGGTAGCGGTGTCAACGTCAGCATATTCGGAAAGTTGTCTATAAACAACCGTGAGATGCTCTAGACTACTTCCTTTTTTGCCCATCATTTTTTGGACGCGTTTAAAAATCTCGCTAAACCTTTCAACTCGCAGCGAATCTTGCGCGGCCACTGAATTAAGGAAAAACAAAGTAACGACAAACGTTAACTTACAAAACTGATTAAACATTAACCTCTCAATATGTCTCAAATATAAATAATTGTTACCGAATACTAAATTAATTACCTGTCATTTATTCAAAACATTTCAATTATTAAATGTAACATGAGTTGTATCTTGATTTCCACATCAATTTGATGTAATTTTTTTTAAATTTAATAAGCATAATAAAGTTATTTTAAAATGGATTATAGGATTATTTTTTCGGGAGTGAATACCTGTAAGCTAGATGTTTATATAATAAAATATCTTCTAGTGGCAGTCTAATCGCCTATTTTGAAATATTTTATCTTCACTACTTAGTTTCATGAAGGCGTACGTTAAGCACGTTTTTAAGAGCGTTTTCATTGGGGAACTGTTCTTTTTTTTCTATATTTATAAGAAGCTAAATTACTCGTATGTCAAAACTAATCACCATTTATTTTATGCCTCAACCTATGTGCTAGAACTATCTGTTCTCAAATACCGCATTTTAAATTTCTTTAAATGGTTTCCTTTTCATAGACACAGATCTCATTTAAAAGGCTGTTGTTTTAAGTTCATGTTTTTATCAATACCCTTCTCTAAAATTACAGGACTAATTAAT
>CAJJCU010000007.1 GCA_905182775.1 uncultured Flavobacteriales bacterium | reverse complement strand
CAACGATTTCTTTCAGCTCATCATCCTTAAAGGTAACAGCATAATCATACGCAAATGCCAATCCCATGGATGGGCTGTCATGACTTCCGCTGACTATTTCTTCAGGTGTAACGTTAACCCAATACCACTTGTGAGCACCAGCGATGTATTCAACAAGAGGCGCGATGTTTTTGAGCCAAACTTTTGCATCAGGGTCCTCCCAGCCAGCCAATTCATCAGCGACCTTAAGTAACCATGATTGCCCGTAAGGAAACTCAAAAAGACCAAACTCATTGTTTTGAACAAAGCTTAATTCTTTAACGATGTTTTCAGGGCTAAAGCTCAATTGTAATTTCTCTCGAATGGCTTGTGCCTCGTCAATATCGGGGTATGATTTCAATAGTTTTACCAAACACCAATGATTGTGCACACTGCTATGCCAATCAAAGCACCCATAAAAAGAGGGCCATAAATCTTTTGCAGAAGGCTCTTGCTCAAGGCCACGAAGTGCGGGCCAGTAATCTTTCCCTGAGACCGTATCTACGAACCTCCATTTATACCTGTTCTCATATACCCGTTCAATAAAATGGGGAGCGGCTTTCCCGGTGCATTCAAGAGAAAGCTTTGCAAAATAGGAGGCGCCTTCGGGTGAAAGTGTATAGCGACCATCTTCTCGCGTTTGAACCAGGGATACTTCCTGAGAACACAAATGAAAACTAAAGAATACGATAGCTAAAAATAGAAGAGATTTCATCTTTGATAATTGGTTTTAGTTGGGCTGTTTTTTAGAAAATCCATTTTTAAGGATAGACCTTGTTTCCTTTCCGATGCCAATAATGGATGTGATGTTCAAGGGGAATTCAAGCAATACATGTGTGAAACTTAAGAAGAATAAAAAGCTTAGGCCTATAGCATAATCATATACGTATAACCCACAGGAGATAATCCATAGTGTGACCACACCAATAAAACGAACTTTGGGCACTTTATGCCAGCGTATGATTTCTGTTTTACTGAACCAATTTAAATAATGGTATAAATAAGCAAAAGCAATAAAACGCATTAACATGAGTCCAGCACTGGATAGGAAAACTGCGGACCACCAATTGTCTTTATAGCTACCCTGTTTAACATCCGCCAAAGCAATAGGCTTTAGGTAATAGGGGTGCTCTTCATTCTGAATAATGAAATCCTTATTCAAGCTATCCTTGAACATAACCTTCATTCGTTGCTTCTCCACCGAATCCTTTACGAAGTAATCGATATAATCATTATTTGACATGTTTTTTGAAAGCTCGAATTGCCTCATTATACTTACGTTGGTATTGAAAAAACCGGTTCCGTCTGCGTAATAGGCTTCTTTCCCGTAGTTAGAAAGGTAATTCCCTTCACTTTTCACGGGTAAAGAAAAAACCAAAAGAAGAGGGATTCCAATAAAGAAAGCAATAGATAAGAGTCCTGTTTTACTTCTTGATTTTAGTGCTCCAAAGAGCATAAATAAGCCAGTGAAAACATAGACATGAATCAAGGTTGGAACTAATGAAGTTAATGCAAAGATGACCGAGCTGTTCTTGAATTGATTCTTTTCTGATTTGGCTGCAGAAACATCTTCTTGGGTCAAGAATTCTGTATCTAAACCAAACCAATCGGCGTTGTAATTATAATAGATGCCAAAATACAGTAAAGCGATACAGGCAAGTTTTATATAGACGTTTTTTACAAAGACAAATAAAGCAGCGCTAAATAGCGCCAATAGGATAAATATTCCCAATAAATCCATGTCGAGGTTAAATGAGAAATAGACAATGACATACAGGATTAAAATAGATGCCAGCTTCAGTTTGATGTTTTTAAATAAGACAAAGAGAACGGCGCTGAAAAGTGCCAACATAATTGAAATGTCACCGATACTCATACTGTAGTACCATGAGACAAAATCCGTTTTTACGTCAACCAATGGTGGGGAAAGATCAAAGTTTAAAAACTTAAAGTCATTTGCAAAGGCTGCAATTGAAAGAACCACGCCAATAATTAATAAAAAAGTAAAATCGTATTTCCCTTTGGTAAAATATTGCTTGTCATGTAGCCAACTGATTTCTGTTAGGTAGTGCAAAGGCCCAAGAAAGGCATAGGCAAATAGAAATGTCTCGAAAGGCATCAGGAATGCAAACACGGCACTCATGAGCATGAGACCAATGTTGAGGTAATTAATTTTAGCGTCCCGAGTTATTAGCATGATATCCAAAGTTAAGTAAAATAAGAAGATATAGAGAGTCTATCGCGCTAGAATAACTAAGAAGTAAAAGCGTCAATTATTCCATTTAATGTAGGGCTCGGACGCATTGCTTTTTCAGCCAATTCATCATTTGGTTTGTAGTATCCACCAATGTTCATAGCTTGTCCCTGGACCTCCCTTAGCTCTTCAATAATCTTACTTTCATTTTGGGAAAGCTGTGCTGCCAAGTCTATAAAAGTAGTTTTAAGCTCCTGATTTTCATCTTGATTAGCTAGCTCCTGTGCCCAATACATGGCAAGGTAAAAGTGACTCCCCCTATTGTCTAATTCTCCACACTTTCGAGATGGCGACTTGTCGTTAAGTAAAAACTTACCCGTTGCAGCGTCAAGAGCCTCCCCTAAGACCTTTGCTTCTAGATTCTTGTTGGCCTCAGATAGATGTTCTAAAGAAACCGCTAAGGCTAAAAATTCACCTAATGAATCCCATCTTAAATGGTTTTCTTTGGTAAATTGTTCCACATGTTTTGGTGCTGATCCTCCTGCCCCTGTTTCAAATAGACCTCCGCCGTTCATTAGGGGAACAATCGAAAGCATTTTTGCCGAGGTACCTAGCTCGAGTATAGGAAATAAATCCGTTAAATAATCACGAAGCACATTTCCTGTGACCGAAATTGTATCTAGTCCTTTTGCTATTCTTTCAAGAGAGAAATTGGTTGCCTCTTCAGGTGCTAGAATTTTAATTTCTAAGCTTGAAGTGTCGTAAGATGGAAGGTATTGATTTACTTTTTTAATCAGCTGTGAATCATGCGCTCTATTTTTATCAAGCCAAAATACGGTTGGTAACCCTGTAGATTTTGCTCTATTAACAGCCAGCTTCACCCAATCCTGAATGGGTAGGTCTTTAACCTGACACATTCTCCAGAGATCACCTCGTTCCACATTATGATCAATTAATAGGGTTCCATTCTGGTCCGTCACCTGTACAGTTCCATTTTGTTTGATTTCAAATGTTTTGTCATGAGAGCCATATTCTTCTGCTTTCTGCGCCATAAGTCCAACATTGGAAACGCTTCCCATCGTTGTTGGGTCGAAAGCTCCGTTCTTCTTACAAAAATCAATAGTTGCTTTGTAAACGCCTGCATACGATGAATCTGGAATCACAGCCTTTGTATCTTGTAGCTTTCCTTCGATATTCCACATTTTACCTGAGGTTCTAATCATCGCGGGCATCGAAGCATCTATAATGACATCGCTGGGCACGTGCAAATTGGTAATCCCCTTGTCTGAATTTACCATGGCCAAGTCAGGTCGTTTATTGTAACAATCTAAAATGGCTGCTTCAATCTCTAATCGTTCTTCTTCTTTGAGTTGTTTTATTTTTGCAATAAGATCTCCGAACCCATTGTTAACATCTACGCCAATGCGATCCAATGTTTCTTGAAACCTGTCAAAAACGGGTTTAAAAAACACCCTTACGGCATGTCCAAAAATGATAGGGTCTGAAACCTTCATCATTGTTGCCTTCATGTGTAAGGAAAGTAAAAGGCCTTTTTCTTTAGCCTCTATAATCTCTGTCTCCAAAAAGGAAAGCAACGCTTTTAAAGAAAGGGAGGTTCCATCTATTATTTCACCCTTTAGAACCTCTATACGGTCCTTTAAAATGGTCTTGTCGCCAGTGGAATTTGTATGGGAGATTTGAACCCAACCTGCTTGCTCAATCGTTACGGATTTCTCATTGGACTTGAAGTCCCCTGTTTGCATTGTAGAAACATGTGTTTGAGAATCACTAGACCACGAACCCATTGAATGCGGGTTTTGTTTCGCGTAGTTCTTTACTGCTTTAGGCGCTCTTCGATCCGAATTCCCTTCTCTTAGAACTGGATTTACGGCGCTCCCTTTGATTTTGTTATAGGTTGCTTCTATTTTTTTGTCTTCCTCTGTTTTTGCATCCTCGGGATAATCTGGAATGCTATATCCTTGGGCTTGAAGTTCTTTAATAGTCTCTTTGAGCTGAGGCACTGAGGCACTAATGTTTGGAAGTTTTATAATGTTTGCTTCAGGTGACTTTGCCAAGTCACCAAGCTCAGATAAAGCGTCACTTACCTTTTGGGTGTCATCAAGAAAATCTGAAAAGTGTGCTAAAATCCGACCGGATAAGGAGATGTCTCGTGTTTCAACATCAACATTCGCAGCAGATGAGAAAGCTTTTACAATCGGTAAAAATGAATAAGTTGCCAAGGCTGGTGCCTCGTCCGTTTTCGTATATATAATTTTAGACTTTTGCATAGGTGTGATTTGCTTGAGATTTATGTGCACGCAAAATTAACTATTCTCAGGAAGTTACATAGTGCAACAGCACTCTATTTTTTTGTGTATTCCCTTGCGCATCGATCTAAAAATTTCAATTAATTTAGTCAGACTCTTTATCACAACCGTGTATGTTAGGTAAAATGACAATTATTAATTGTGTCCTGTTGCTTTTAGCTTTGTCTTCTTGCAGGACGATAGCGCCCGTAGTTCCTGCGCTTTATTCTGATAAAAGGGATAAGATTGAGCCCATAGTTTCTCGCCTGAATATAGATTTAGAATTCAATATGTCTTCTTTGTTTGATAAGGCAGAAAAGAACACGCCATTAAACTTTAGTGGAAAGTCATCGATATGCGAAGGGGTCAGCTATGATTATAAGTTTTACCGCAGCCCTATTCTTTTTTCCACCCGACCTACACAACTCGAAACAAAAATTCGAGGAGACTTCTCCTTAGATTTAAGCTATTGTCCTTTATGTATTACGCTATGGAGCGGCAAAGAGTCTTGCACGGTTCCAAGGATTTATGGATCATGCGGGATCAATGAAAAAAGACGGAGGTATGAAATGAGCTACCTCACAAGTCTTGGTTTAAGCAAGGATTATCGATTGACTGCTAAAACAAAACTTAAAGCATTTACTATTCAAGACCCTTGTGAAATCACGTTCTTTAATTACGATGTTACAGATCGGGTTCAAGCAGAAATCGAAAAAGAATTAAAAACCTTGCAGAAAGGGATCGATAAAGATTTAGCAGCGACAGATACACGTTCTAAAATAGAGGCAGCTTGGAAGGAACTACAGAAGCCAATAGGATTAGATTCATATGGTTTTTTTCAGATCAATCCAATCTCTTTCTCTGCTACTCCGCTTAGCTACAAGGGCAATATTGCTAAATTCTCTTTAAGCTTATTCTTTTCTCCAGTTATAAGCAGCGAGAAAACACCTTCTCCATATGTGCCTTTGAGGGAAATGAGTAATGAAAAAAGAGGGGATGGGTTTGAAATTATGGCTGACCTTGCAGCCAGATACGACTCTTTAACGTCTATACTTCAAAGAACCTTTAAGAGCGAAGTGATATCTGTGAAAGGAAAGCAAGTAATCGTTCGTGAGATTAGGATCATTGGAAGTCAATCTAATAAACTTATATTGAGATTAGATTTTGAAGGCTTTCGAAAAGGAACACTTTATTTGGTTTGTCGCCCAGTAATGAATAGCGAAACGCAAACACTTTCGTTAACAGAGGTTGATTTTGACATAAAGACAAAGGCATTATTATTGAAGTCAGCAAAATGGCTTCTTGGAAATAAAATTAAAAAAGAGATAGAACAAAAGGCACAAATAGACATGTCCACTAAACTAAATTCTTTACGTAGCACATTGGAAAGCAAATTAAATGGAGAGCTTGCTTCAGGTGTTCATGTAAAGGGAAAGCTCGACGAGTTAAGGGTTAGGGATATTTTATTGAGTGATTCCCATTTATATGTTCGGGCAAGCCTGACAGGTTCTTTAACAGTTGGAATAGAATAAATAATGAGTAAAAAAACATACATTTTGTTTTTATTTCTCTGCTTCTTTAGTCAATCATGGACTCAAGAAATGGGGTATACCAAATGCACGGGTGGGATTTCACTTTCTCCGAATAATTTTTATTCGCTTTCTTTTCAGGGAAAAAAAGGAATAGATAAGAAGAATTTATATGGTTATGAAAAAACGATTGAGGTTACAAAAAATCAAATTTGGTTGTTTTTTGACCCGCCCTCATCAGGCTTGTTAAGTCTCAATATTAAAAACACGAAGACTCCTTTTCACACTTATATATTCAAGGAAAAAGGGGGGGATCTATGTGATGAGTTAAATGCAAAAAAAGCAAAGCTGATCTTTTCAGAACCGAGCACTACAGACCTTGGCTCGGCATTTTTATTTACTGAAGAAGCATTGAGGTATGCCGTATTGTTAATGGCTGATGATGGTGTCAAAGATTCTTTAGAATTCTCTTTTGATTTTTCTCCTCAGGATAAATACGGGAATGAAATTATAGACTCTTTAATGTTTGACCTTAGCTCGCATCATGGTGCTTTGGAATATGAACTTCATATCAGAGATGGAATCACTAAAAGACCAGTAAAAAGTAAAATATCTCTTACGGGTTCAAACGATATTGATGGGGCTTATGTAGCAAGCGACTTAATTCTAAATATTCGAAAGAACATCAAGATTTGTGAACTTAAGGTAGATGCAGAGGGTTATTTTTCATTTGACAATGCAGCGCATTCTATTTTAGTAAAAAACGGTTTAAATGACACCATTTTATTGAAGCCCTTAGTAAGAGGGGCGGTCGCTAAAATTGATGAGATTTACTTCTCAGCAGGTCTTTCTGATATTCTTGAAGAGTCGGGGCCAAAGCTGAATCGATTGCGCGATTTTTTATTGGTAAATGCAGGAGTAAATATTGAAATACAAGGTCACGTAAATGGAGATGGTACCCAAAGATTTAGTTCAAAGAGGCTTTCAAAAAAGCGCGCAAAAGAAATTGTTCGACACCTAATATCGGCTGGCATATCTTCTAAAAGACTGAGTGCAAAAGGTTTTGGGTTTTCAAATCCGGTTTATAAATTACCTCAGAACGAAATGGAAAAAGAGGCCAATAGGCGTGTTGAGATTCTTATTAAGTAAGTAGCTAGGAATAATAAGGCGAAATCATAAAAAAGACAACCACACCGGTAATAGCTACATATAACCATATTGGGAATGCAAATCGAGTCCATTTTTTGTGCTTCACAAAATCTCCTTCCCAAGCAAATTTATAGGTAAACAAAACCATTGGAATTACGACAAGGCTTAAAAAAATATGTGAAATCAAAATCACATAATATAGCGTTTGTGTGCTTGCAATTTGAAGTTGCTCAGCTGCTTCTAGAATCCCATTTCCATTAAGGTCTCCATACTTAGTTGAACTAGAAGTCATATGGTATAGAACATAGAGCAATAAGAAAAGAATAGAGCTAAGTAGGCACAGCTGAATGATCTTTTGATGTATGGCCTTGTTTTTTAATTTAATAGCAGCAAGTGCGGCTATAAGTCCCACAGCAGTCAAGCCATTTAATCCTGCGTAGATTGGGGGTAAAAAAGAAAAGTCAAGCCCTTCAATCTTTACGCCAAAAAGAATAGCCACGGCTAAAGGAATGACGATAGAAACGGCAAGAATTGCTTTATCAAGTTTTTTGTTTGGCTTAGGCCCAATGCGTTGTACTCTTCCTTTTTGAGCAACAATTTTGGACTGGATTCCATCCCATAAATTGATTCTGTGTTGAAGGGCTTTTTTCGATGTTTCAAGGACCTCTAGGGTTTTAGTACTGTCATTTTCACACAGCTCCTCTACCATTTGAAGTGAAAGGGGCCCGTGCTCATCGCCATCTAATTCTATGTGCCTGTCTAAATAATACCGAAGCTTATTATACAAGGTGTTTTTCGTGTCCGCCTGCTTTAAAATTTCAATGAACATGTCAGGTATTAAATCCTCACGCCCAAAAGTGAAAGCAGCAGCAATGCAGTGGCCTTTTCCGGAGTCAATCACCTCAAAAGAAAAGCGAACGAAATCTTTAACAGAAGGATCGATATTTGCCGCCTCAAGAGCTTCCATGATCCCAACTCCATTTTCTATTTTTTGCACCAGGATTCTTACTTCATTGGAGTCTGCACCGATCTGCTCCATAGACTCAATGTACATTTCAAAATGACTTTTTGGCTCACCTAATTCATTGATATCACTCTCCTCACCATGAACGATCTCATTAATAAACCTAGCCAAAGAGGCTTTGGGTTTTGGTGTCCAAGGAATTGTTGTTGTTGTTAACTGAATCTGCAAAGCCTTTAATAGAGACATGAAATCCCAAACAGCAAATACGTGCATAGACATAAAGATTTTAACGTCTTCAATACTTTGCAAATGATCATATAGGCTATGGTTTTTTAGCTTATCCCTTAACGGGTTCAATTGCTCTTCTATGTATTCAATTTGTTTTGACACTTGTGTTCTCTATAAGTAAGTGTAAGTCTTTAATTAACCGTTGGGATTCCTTATTGTTTACGATTCCATCGAAATCTGTTATGTTATAGACGCCTCTTAAGAACCCATCAGGGTCTACCAAAGAAAATGCACCCGAGTGAGCATATCCACCCTCTGCTTGTTCTTCTCTACCTGCAAATACTTTAAAGCTTTCAATACCTAAGCGATGGGTAAACGCTTCGTCGCCTGTTAAAAAGTCCCAGTTTTCGCAGTCTTTACAATAACGGCGTTTGTACTGTTTTAGTGCTGCGGGGCTGTCTTTTTTTGGGTCTATAGAAAAGGATAGAAATTGTACTCTTGAATCACTATCAATCTCTTGAATCATTTCCTGAAGTCGTTTCATTTCACCATTCATTATGGGACAAATCGTTGGGCAGGTCGCAAAAAAGAATTCGGTAATCCAAATCTTGTTTTTGTAAGTGGCATTCGATACCGATATAGAATCTTGATTGAGATAAGAGAAATCAAGAATTGGTTGGTAAACCGTATCAACAAGTTTTATACCGTCTTTAGTACTATACTCAAGGTCGTAATGTCCGATGTAGGGAAGCTTGACTTTTGATTCATCATCCGAACAAGCACATAGAATGAGTAATAAAAAGAGTGGAAAAAAGCGCATCATTCTTTCGTTGATGATTTTTTGTCGTATTGTTTTTGAAGTAGGGCCATACTCTGCTTCATTCTTCTTATTTGCCCTTCAACTTTCCCTGATAAAACCATTCTTAAATGGTGCTCTTTGTCTAAAAGGAGCATGAGCTCTTGGAAGTCTCCTCCGCTATCGACGAGGTTAACACCGTTGCTTTTGATGTCATATATTTTTTTGACATCGCCAGTTGCTATCATCCAAATTGAGGGGTCATAGTGCTCTGCGAGGTCATTCACAGCGGCATTGATAATAGAGAGATCCGTTTCGGGGTTTCCATTTCCATCCGTAAGAAACGAAATCATTCTAATTCTTTTCGTTTTTTTCGTTTTGTTGTTCCATACGTGCTGATAGATAGTTTGATTCAAGTGCCACATTAATACTGAGCAACTATCAGGACAGGAACTTTGTAGCGTATTGATTAGTAAGAGTTCTCCTTTAAACTCTTCTGATGATCTGTTATTACCAAAAGCATCCGTAAATTCAAATGAAGGCATCTGACCGTAGTCATCGAGCTCTTCGAATTTATGCTCACAACTTCTTGTGCCTATAAATACGAGCAACATGGCTGGGCCAAATACAAGAAAAAAACCAATAAACTTATTGAATCTATTTTTCGACAAGGGCTTCAGTTAAGCGGCAACTGATGACCAAGCGTCTCCTACAGCAAGAGCTTCCCACAGCGCTATGAAAATCAAGTATGCGATAAAGGTCGCATAAGGAATTAAGATGACGTTACGCATCCATTTTCTTTCGTCTCCAAGGTGCATGAATACCATGACAATGTATCCTGCCTTTAATAAGGTAAGTACAATAAAAGTCCATTTAACAAAAGGCCAAAAATCAGCAGATTGCTTTATGAAGGCTCCAAGTGCAACCTCAATAACGGTGATTAAAGTAAGTAAGATGGTGACTTTTACAATTTTACTTCTAATCTTTTTTCCTTCTTCTTCAGAATGATGCGTATCTAAAGAATATTCAATTAAATCATCTCTTTCCATTCGGCTCAGGTCTTTTTAAAATTATACAAGGTAAAAGAAGGTGAATACAAATACCCATACTAAATCAACAAAATGCCAATAAAGTCCGGTTTTTTCAACGATTTCATAATGCCCTCTTTTATGGTAAGTGCCCTTCATGGCACCAAACAAAATCAAAATATTAATCATCACTCCAGAGAAAACATGGAAACCATGAAAGCCAGTAATGAAGAAGAAAAAATGAGCATATTGTTGAGGCCCATATTCATTTTTTGTAGGCAACCAATGTTCTCCATCTTCAAACCATTTAGCACCGTAAGTCACTTTAGGAATACCACTGTATAATGACGCGTAGTATTGTTTCTCTGCTTCTTTTCCAGATATTTTATCGCCAATCTTTCTTTTGGACTTTGCTGCGGTATACTTTATAGTAAGCTCCATGTCATGGTCATGTGCTTTTTTGATTTTAGCTACCGATCCATCATGAAGGTGAATAAGACCACCTGCTTTGATGTCTCCGTTTTCTGCTGCATGCTGAAAGGTATGCATCAAATCATCTTTAATAACATCGCCTTTTTTATGATGCAAACCAGCTTGCATAACTGTAAAGCTTTCTATTTCACCAAAATGTCCCTTAACAATTGCTTCTGAACCATCGCTTAATTCGATTCTTCCAAATTCTGAACCGTGAATAAAGTGACTCCATTCCCATACCTGAGAACCCAAAAAGAAGAACCCACCAATAACCGTAGCGAACATCCATTTTACTACACCTTTTTTATCCATTCGGTGACCCGCTTCAACAGCGAGCACCATTGTAACTGAAGAAACAATCAAAATAAAGGTCATCAAGGCGACATAAATTAGGGGGTAACCATGACCTAAACCAGGCAGTGAATCAAAGGTTTCTTCTCCAATTGGCCATGCTCCTAACGTATCATGTCTTACAAAGCCATAGGCAACAAGTAGGCCACTAAAAGTCAAGGCATCTGATACCAGAAAAAACCACATCATTAACTTTCCGTAGCTCGTTTGAAAAGGAGATTCCTTTCCACCCCATAATGTTTTTGAATCTAATTGTGTCGTCTGTCCGGCCATTTACAAGGTTTTTTTATGCAAGTTTAATGAATAAAAACCAAAAACAGTATTAAGTAGCCCCATAAAAGCCCTAAAAAGTGCCAGAAAATCGAGGTTAGCCTTAGAGTTAAGTGATTCTCAGAGCTAAATCGATTTAATAGAGTCCGCAATACGACCCTACTTAAATAGATCAGAGCGGCAGCAATATGCAATAAATGTAGGAAGATTAAAATGTACAAAAAGGAAGACGCCATATCTGAAGATTCAGTGGCTTTAATCTGCAAGAAGTTTGATAAAACTTTGTTTTTATAATAAAGCTTCCGGTTTTTATATTCAAGTTTTTCTCCTTTAAATGAGATGTCAAAGTCTTCGCCTAACTTACCTTTTGCGAAAAAGTCACCTCTGCCGTCAACGACATTTTGAGAGAGTTGTTTTAAGCGCAATACATCGGCTGATTTAAGAGGGGTAGAATCATTTAAATAGAAGGTTTGATTTTTGACTTGGAGCGTGTTGTTATTGAAAAGTAATGTGAAATCTTGCGCTTTTTCAGAAGTAACCAATCTAAATTTGTTATTGTAGTTGTCTCCGGAAATGAATTCGTTCATGTAATTCTGGAAGCTCTCAAAATCTTTAGCCGACATCTTTTTACCATTCAAAAGGTAGTCGTTTCCATCTACCGTGATGTATTGGTCGCCTTTTTTCACCTCGAAATAATCCCCATAGCGCCCATCTGTAACAACAAGGTGGTTCTGAAAAGGATGAACCCCTTTATTCATTAATTGACCAAATCCAGACCATTGAAAGTATACAAAAAGAAGTCCCAAAACCAAGGTGACTACCATGCCAATCTTGAGAAGGCTATTTTGACCTTTCTTTGCAGCTCTAATCGCTAGAACAAATGTCAAACTACTCAATACGATACACGCTGTGCTCCACCAAAATGCAATTGGTAGCGGCGCATTTAACCAAAACGCATCGCCCATGCTAACAATATAGGCAGAGGTCAGTCCAGCAAAAAGCATAACAATACTGAAGCAACTTACATAAACTAAGTTTTTCTTCATTTTCTCATTGACCGAAGGGTCTAAATCTTTAGATAAATCCATCACTTAAAATTTTAATGTGTTCTGCTTTGTCGAACACATAGGTAAATTGAATAATTGGTAAATAAACAAAAGAGGCGAACATAAGTTTACGGGCATCAGCATCTTGTTGACTTAAAAAAAGTTTGTAAGCATATAGAAAGAACATAATACCTAATAACGCGGCGATTACAAAGGTTGTATTTCCTGTCCAATCTAAGAGCCATGGAATCAGACTAAATGGTATTAGGGCAAAGGAATATAAAAGAATTTGAAAAGCAGATTGTTTTGATTTTCCCTGAGCAGACGGGAGTAGGTGATACCCCGCTTTTGCATAATCTTCATGAGTGACCCAAGCTATGGCCCAAAAGTGAGGAAATTGCCACGTAAATTGCACGAAAAATAAAACACCGGGTAAAAAACCGAATTCATTTGTTGCAGCTATTGCTCCAAGTAATGGGGGAATAGCACCAGGAAAGGCGCCGACAAAAACAGCCCAAGAGCTGCGTGACTTCATAGGGGTGTATATAAACACATAGGAGATAAATGCGGCGACGCCCAATACCGCACATCTAATGTTGATTAAATAAAGTAAGAATGTACCAACAATAAGTAAAGAAATCACTAATAAATAAGCTGTATTTACACTCATTTGACCTTGAGGTAACGGTCTGTTTTCCGTTCTTTTCATGAGCTTGTCAATGTCTTTCTCCCAGATTTGATTTGCTCCATTGGATGCTGCTGTAACGAATGAGCCACCAACCATTAAAAGTGTGATTATATTTAAATCCGCTCCCCCTGCAAACAGATAACCAGACAAGGCAGAAATTACGACCAAAAAAGAAAGTCGAAACTTGGTAAACACCAAGATTATTTTGAGTATGTTAGGATTTGAAGTAATTTCTTGAGCCATTACGATGCAAAATTACGAATTAAATAAAGGTTTCTCTTCACTTACATTGGATTAATCAGAAATAATAAAAAAGCATAATTTTCCCAAATCGCTCATCGAAGAAAGCTTATATTTAACACAAATTTTAACAAGATGTTCGAAAATATTTCTTTAGAGGTTGCTAACCATATTGGCGTTTTAACGATTAACCGCCCAAAACAGCTTAATGCCCTCAATAAACTAACGATTCAAGAAGCCAATAGCGCTTTAAAGGAACTCGCTACAGATCAAAGTGTTGGTGTCGTGATCATTACAGGTGTAGGGGACAAAGCTTTTGTGGCTGGAGCGGATATCAAAGAGTTTGCAGACTTTTCCATAGCGGAGGGTGGGGCATTAGCTCAACAAGGACAGGCCTTGTTGTTTGATTTGGTAGCACATTTTCCGAAGCCAATTATCGCTGCAGTTAATGGTTTTGCACTTGGTGGAGGTCTGGAGCTGGCGATGTCAGCCCATATTCGAATCGCATCATCAAATGCTAAAATGGGACTGCCCGAAGTATCCCTAGGGGTTATTCCCGGTTATGGCGGGACACAACGATTGGCAGAGTTGGTTGGAAAAGGGAAAGCGAATGAGCTTATCTTTACTGCAGGAATGATTAGTGCAGATGAAGCCTATCGATGCGGTCTTGTTAATTCGGTGGTAGAGCAAGACGAGCTTATGGATACTGCTAAAAAGATGGCTTCTAAAATTTTAAGAAATTCACCTATGGCGATCCGATCGGCAATAAAAGCGGTCAATGCGGGGTATACCTCAGGGGTAAATGGATATGAAGTTGAAATAGAGGAGTTTGCAAAATGCTTTGGCACTCCTGAATTTAAAGAGGGAACAACTGCTTTTCTAGAAAAAAGAAAAGCGAATTTCAGAGAATAATATGACAAGTCCTGTAAAGAGACTTTTTGGGCAAACGGCAATTTATGGTTTGTCTTCCATTTTGGGAAGGCTCCTGAATTACCTTTTGGTCCCATTGTATACTTCTGTTTTTGTCAATCCAGCGGATTACGGCGTCGTTTCTGAACTTTATGCTTGGGTGGCTTTTCTGATTGTGCTATTGACATTTGGCATGGAGACGGCATTTTTTAAGTTTATTCAAAAAGACGGGGATAAAGAAAAAACCTTTTCGACGGCCCTTATTTCTTTACTGTTTGTAAATGGGTTGTTTTTTATAGTTCTGGCAATTTTCCATCAGGATTTGGCTCGCATGCTGCTCTTTGAGCATCATGGTGAATACATCTTATTGCTGGGAGCCATAGTAGGTATTGATGCGATTTCTTCTTTGCCCTTGGCGAAACTTAGGGCTGAAGAAAAAGCACTACGTTTTTCTTTGATTCAATTTAGTGCTATAGGTGTAAATATTGCCTTGAACTTAATTTTAATGCTTGGTTTTGTCTCTCCGGAAAACCCAGAAAAAGGGGTGTTTTATATCTTAGTCGCAAATCTTGTGTCTTCTTTGGTTAAGCCGCTGCTATTATATAAATCCTTTAAGCTTACGACTCCTTTCGATAAGGCCTTGTTTAAAAAGATGATTTTTTATTCACTTCCTTTGGCAATAGCTGGTTTTGCGGGAATTATTAATGAGACATTAGACCGAATCCTATTAAAGCAGATGCTTTATGACCCTTTGATCCCGGAATCCTTGAATTACGCAGAGTCTCAAGTGGGAATTTACAGTGCTTCTTATAAATTAGCAATGCTTGTAGCTATCTTTTTGCAGGCTTACAGGTATGCCGCAGAACCTTTCTTCTTTAGTCAAATGAATAAAGAAAATAAGAACCATACTTATGTAAAGGTCATGAATGCCTTTATTGGATTGGTTTGCTGTGTATTTTTGCTTGTAAGCCTTAACCTGGATGTTTTCAAGCATTTCATTCAGAACGAGTCCTATTGGATTGGTTTGAAAGTAGTCCCTATTTTACTTCTTGCAAATGTTTTTCTGGGCATTTATTACAACCAAAGTATTTGGTATAAGCTAAGTGGTAAAACAAAATATGGTGCCTATATTGCTATATCCGGTGCTTTAATCACAGTATTTGTCAACGTATTGTTTATCCCGAAATATGGTTACATGGCATGTGCTTGGGCAACATTGATTGTCTACTTTTTTCAAATGGTGCTGTCCTACCTTCTTGGGCAAAAACATTATCCGATACCCTATAATTTGAAAAAGTTTGTTTTATATACGGGTGGCGCCTTATTGATTTATGCGATTGCCATAAATGTAAATATTGGTGGGTCTTACGCCAATCTCATTTTCAGAAACGTTCTTTTATTGTCATTTGCAGCGGGAATCATTGTTGTTGAACGTAGGCCAATATAGGTTCTTAAGACTGTTCCGATTTGAGAACTTTATTGCTTTTTCGATGTTAGGTTAACAGTGTTAAAACATTTAATTTTGCGTTACGTATTATGTCAAAATTTAAGCCTGGAAATTTTCTTGATCAAATTGACTTCCCTAAAGATTTGCGCGACAAGTTTTCGAAAGAAGACTTGCCTCAAGTTTCTGCTGAGTTAAGGCAATTTATCATCGATGTGATCTCCGAGATTGGGAACAGTCATTTTGGCGCCAGCTTAGGTGTCGTAGAATTGACGGTTGCATTGCATTATGTTTTTAATACGCCAGAAGACATCATCGTTTGGGATGTTGGCCACCAAGCCTATGGTCACAAAATATTAACAGGCCGGCGCAAGCAGTTTCATACCAACCGTAGTAAGGGAGGGATTTCTGGTTTTCCAAAGCGTTCGGAAAGTGCCTACGATTCATTTGGTGTAGGACATTCTTCGACCTCCGTTTCTGCTGTACTGGGAATGGCGGTTGCAAATAAATACAAAGGTGATACAAAAACCCAACACGTTGCAGTTATTGGAGATGGAGCAATGACAGCAGGAATGGCTTTTGAAGGCATGAATCATGCAGGGTTAGAAAAAGATGCAAACCTCATCGTTATCTTGAACGACAATGGAATGTCGATAGACCCTAGTGTTGGCGCTTTAAAAGAAGATTCAAAACGATTAAGTTCTCGTCCTTATCAAAATATCAAGGACGAAATATGGAAGCTTTTAGGTAGCGTTCCCAAAATAGGTTCAGATGCGCAAAGCATAGTGGCTAAAGTATCAAAGTTACTCAAGGGTGCTAGCTTGAAGCAAGGCAATTTATTTGAGTCTTTGAACTTTAAATATTATGGCCCCGTTGATGGGCATGATGTTATTCGATTGACCAAAATATTAGAAGATTTAAAAGACATTCCTGGCCCGAAAATTCTGCATTGTATTACTAGAAAAGGCGCTGGATTTAAATATTCGGAAGAAGGGAACCCTACAAAGTGGCATGCTCCAGGAGTCTTTAATAAGGAAACGGGAGAGATCGTTAAAATTATACCTTCCTCTCCGGAACCGCCTAAATATCAGGATGTTTTTGGGCATACGATTGTTGAATTAGCAGAATTAAATTCCAAAATAATGGGGGTTACTCCCGCAATGCCATCTGGCTGTTCCTTAAACATCATGATGAGTGCTATGCCAGACCGTGCATTTGATGTGGGTATTGCCGAGCAGCATGCGGTTACGTTTAGCGCAGGTTTAGCTGCAGAGGGGATGCTGCCTTTTTGCAATATATATTCTACATTCATGCAGCGTGCTTATGATCAGGTCTTACACGATGTTGCATTACAAAACCTCGATGTTGTCTTCTGTCTCGACCGGGCCGGTTTAGTTGGCGCTGATGGCGCTACGCATCACGGAGCTTATGACCTGTCCTATATGCGTTGTATACCTAATATGACGATTGCCGCACCTATGAATGAGAAGGAGCTAAGAAACCTGATGTTTACGGGCCAATTGCCTAACCAGGGTCCTTTTACCATTCGGTACCCGAGGGGAAGAGGCGTAATGACGGATTGGAAAAAGCCAATGAAGGAAATCCCTATTGGAAAAGGCAGAAGAATAAATAATGGGGATGATATCGCCCTATTAACTATCGGTCATCCCGGTAATTTTGCTCAAGATGCCATTATAGAATTAAAAGAAATGGGAGCTTCTGTAGCACACTATGATATGCGTTTTGTAAAACCTATTGATGAAACAATGTTGCACGAGGTCTTCTCAAAATTTGATAAAGTAATCACCGTGGAGGATGGTTGTTTGATGGGTGGTTTCGGTTCTGCTGTCATCGAATTTATGGCAGATCAAAAATACCGCGCGGACATTACGCGATTGGGGATTCCTGATGCTTATATCCAGCAAGGAACCCAAATAGAGCTTTGGGAAGAATGTGGCTTTGATACAAAATCAATTGTTCAGACCGTTAAAGAAATGCTAAACATAGGCCTTGTTAAAAAAAGGGAAGCTGTAAATTCTTAGCCCAATCTCAAATCATTAATCTAATTGTTATAATGCCTTAGATCCTGCTTTGGTAGGTATGCAATTCATGGTAACGCCCTTTGGTTTTTAGTAGCGTATCATGTGTTCCTTGCTCAGCAATCTTTCCCTCTTCAATGACTAATATTTGATCTGCTTGACGAATCGTACTCAATCGATGGGCAATAACAAAGGTCGTTCGGTTCTTCATTAGTTCGTTCAAACTTTTCTGGATGTAGGACTCGCTTTCAGTATCTAAATTGGATGTTGCTTCATCTAGAATAATAATTTTTGGATTCGCTAAAATCGCGCGAGAAATAGAAATTCTTTGGCGCTGCCCACCTGATAGTTTCACTCCTCGTTCACCGATAATAGTATCCAGTCCGTCTTCAAATCGATCTGTAAATTCATCTACATATGCGCCCTTAACGGCCTGCTTTAGCTCTTGCTCCGTGGCCTCAGGTCTCGGAAATAGAATATTGTCTCGAATCGTACCTTCAAAGAGAAAATCGTCCTGAAGCACGACGGCGAGATGCTGTCTGAAGCTACTTAAATTCACTGTGGATAAATCAATTGAATCGATTGTTACCTTACCCGATTCAGGATTTAGAAAGGTTGCTACCAATCCTGCTATTGTGGACTTTCCAGAACCTGATGAGCCCACCAAAGCCGTAACACTCCCCGGCTTTGCCTCAAAAGAGATGTTGTGCAACACTTCTTTACTTTCTTCGTAGCTGAATGAAACATCATGGAATTCAATATCACCATTAACCTCTTTCAAAAATGCAGTTCGAACCTCTGCATCATCTTCTTCTTTCATGTTCATTAATTCTTGGGTTCGATCAAGACCTGCCATAGCTTCTGTTAATTGACTTCCAATATTACCCATTTGAACAATGGGCGCAATCATGAATCCAAGCAGCAATGTAAAGGAAAGAAACTCGCCCATGGACAATGTTCCTCCCATCATGAAGTATCCACCGATCCCCATAATTCCAGTTGAAGCAAGTCCAATTAAAAAGATGGAAGAGCTCCCAATAAGTGCGGTTGCGGTTAAACTCTTTTTGACGTTCTGATACAGTCGATCTACCCCTTTCTCAAAGTTGGCATTCTCTTGTTTTTCAGCATTAAATGCTTTTATAACTCGGACACCGCCTAAAGTCTCTGTTAAACTACCTTGAACCTCAGCATTGATTTTCCCCCGCTCTCTGAATATAGGGCGCACATAGCCAAAAGCCTTGAGCATCACCACAGCAAAAATTAAGATAGGCACCAAGACCGAAACTGTCATAATTGGGCTGATTTGTAAAAGAAGTACAATCGAAGCGATAGAGGTTAAGGCACCTCCAATTAACTGGACAAAGCCCGTGCCGACAAGATTACGAACCCCCTCAACATCGGTCATTACACGCGAAACCAATGCCCCTGACTTATGATTATCGAAGAATCCTATAGGAAGCTTCATGAGCTTACTTTGTACTTGAACTCGCATTTGGGAAATCATATGTTGCGCCTGAACACTAAGCAATCTTGCAAGACTGAAAGAGGTCAGAGAGCGAATTAGAATAGAAGCTGCTACAACGGCTAAAAGCACCCATAGCCCATTCATATCTTTATTGGGAACAATGTCATCAAACAAAAAACGACTTGCATACGGTGCCACCATCCCGGATGCACTTTGGATTAAAATCAGAACTAACCCGAGCCCAAGCATTCCTTTACGAGGCCAAATATATTCTTTAAATGCCCACTTAAAAGTCACTTTTTTTTTGTCTTTACTCATGCTTTCAATTAGACCAAAATCAAGCCAAAATTATTTCTATGACAATACGTCAGATTTCCAATGTGCTCTTTTCCTTTTTGTCATCAGGCCATGGGCTAAATAATATATTATGTACATCCTTATTACAGGATGTTGGTCGGGCGGCATCTTATATGGTGCTTCTTTCTTGTGTTGTTTAAACCGTCATTAAGGGTCTATATTAGGCATCGTCTTAGCGTCAATATTTCTTTCAAAAGGCTGTGGAAAAGAAAAAGTTATTAATTTGGGCTTCTAAAAAAACTCAAATGCAAGCGAAAACAAATCAAAGCGCCTTATTTACATTAACGACTGTATTCTTCTTTTGGGGATTCATAGCAGCTGGTAATTCAGTTTTTCTTGGTTTCTGTAAGGAATATTTCAGTTTGGATCAATTTCAAAGTCAATTGATTGAATTTGCATTTTATGGGGCCTATTTTATCGGTGCATTGATGCTCTTTATGTTTTCAAGTATTGCAAAAACGGACATCATGAACAAGTGGGGACTAAGAAATGGAATCGTCTACGGATTGATTTTATCTGCTTTTGGAGCGGGAGCGATGATTATGGCGGTAACAGGAGCCGAACCTGGAGACTCATCTGCTTTTGGTTTTGTTTTAGGGTCCTTATTTATTGTGGGGCTGGGCTTCTCTTTACAGCAAACAGCGGCAAACCCATTTGCCCTTCTTCTTGGCGAGCCTGAGACGGGTTCACATCGATTGAATCTTGCGGGTGGCGTAAACTCCTTAGGGACAACTATCGGCCCCATTATTGTAACATTAATTTTGTTTGGAACTGCTGCAAAAGCAGACATTAGTCTAAAAGATGAAATCGCAGCGGGGAATTTAACCTTGGCTAAAGTCCAATATCTCTATATGGCCGTTGGAGGACTGTTCTTAGCAGCGGCAGCTTTGTTTTTCTTCTCTAAAAAGTTACCTGACGGAAAAGCGGATTCAGAATTTCATGGTGCAAAAAAGGCCATGACATCCTTGTTGACTATAACCCTCCTTTTGGTTGGTATCTTCTTTTTTGTTTTTAAACAATACTTTGGTTTAGGAGAGGGAGAAAAACTGAGTGAAGCCTCTGAAATGTCAATTTTATGGTTGTCTTTAGGTGGCTTACTTGTTGTCGTTGGAGGTTTGCTTATTAGCAACATGATGGCGAAAAAATCTAAAGAAGGGTGGGGAGCAATGCAGTACCCTCAATTGGTTTTAGGAATGCTGGCCATCTTCACCTATGTCGGCGTTGAGGTTTCAATTCAAAGTAATTTGGGTGCGCTATTGAAATTACCGGATTTCGGCAGCATGTCAGATGCTCAAATAGCACCTTATATATCGATGTATTGGGGTGGTTTAATGATTGGAAGATGGACTGGAGCGATCGCGGTATTTAATCCTTCAACTGGAATGAAGAAAATACTAATGGTACTCGTTCCTTACATTGCGTTTGGGGTCGTTCTTAGCCTCAATTTTATTTCCGGATTTGAAGTTAAGCACTTGTTTGTGTTTGCAATTTGCGTTGCCGTTCAAATTATTGGATTCTTTATCGGGAAAGACAGGCCGTCTCCTACTTTAAAAATATTTGGAATATTGGGTGTTATAGCCATGACTATTGGATTAATGACTACGGGCGGAGTCGCTATTTTTGCTTTTCTAAGCGGAGGATTGTTTTGCTCTATTATGTGGCCCTCTATATTCGCTTTAAGCTTAAATGGTTTGGGGAAATTCACTTCTCAAGGATCTGCCTTTTTGGTCATGATGATTTTAGGTGGCGCGATCATTCCGCCATTGCAAGGTAAGATCGGAGATATCATAGGGATGCATGCTTCCTATATTGTTTGCGCATTGTGCTTTGCCTATTTGGCTTTCTTCGCTTGGATTGTGAACAAAAAGTATTTGACTTCCCAAAAAGCGTAAGCGTATTTTAAGCCAAACCTGAGCTCTGTCGAACTTCTTCGGATCAGGAGACAGGTGCTTAGTGTTATTTTGACATTTATAATGTTTGTTTGCTGATTTTCTGACTGAAATCATTAAATTAACCCTCTAAATAGGTTTATTAAAAATCGTAAATGCATTTAACCGAGTTCCTTTTCGCACTTCCCAAAAGAGTCTTTAATCCCATTCTTTTCTCTTTGCTGCCTATTGCTTTATTTGGTCAATCGGAAATAGAATTTAG
The DNA here is from genome assembly GCA_905182775.1 of uncultured Flavobacteriales bacterium. Lineage (GTDB taxonomy): Bacteria > Bacteroidota > Bacteroidia > Flavobacteriales_D > Crocinitomicaceae > UBA952. The sequence continues at coordinate 28,028 of CAJJCU010000007.1, read as the reverse complement.
TATTGACACGAAAGTTGATGCGCTGCTCTCTAAAATGACCTTAGAAGAAAAGATAGGCCAGATGAATCAATATAATGGTTTCTGGAATGTAACGGGGCCTTCTCCGCAAGAGGGCTATCAAAAAGAAAAGTACGATCATTTGGCAAAGGGTTTGGTAGGGTCAATGCTTAATGTTCGCGGTGCGAAAGAGGTTCGTGCGGTTCAGGAGGTTGCTGTAAATCAATCCCGCCTGGGAATTCCGCTCATCATAGGATTTGATTTAATTCATGGTTATAAAACGATTAGCCCTATTCCGCTTGCAGAATCTGCTAGCTGGGATCTTGAAGCTATAAAAACTTCAGCAGAGCTTGGCGCGAAAGAAGCTACTGCAGCAGGGATCAATTGGACCTTTGCACCGATGGTTGATATTACGCGTGATGCACGTTGGGGACGCGTCATGGAAGGGGCCGGGGAAGACCCTTACTTGGGGAGTCTCATCGCAGCAGCAAGAGTTCATGGTTTTCAAGGAAGTGATTTGACCGCTCCAAATACCTTAGCAGCTTGCGCAAAACACTTTGCGGCTTATGGTTTTGCAGAAAGTGGTCGAGACTACAACACTGTTGATATAGGGGAAAACACGCTACATAATATCGTGCTTCCGCCATTTAAGGCGGCAGCAGATGCAGGAGTCAAGACCTTTATGAATTCGTTTAATGACTTAAATGGAATTCCTGCAACAGCAGATAAACATTTGCAAAGAAATATATTAAAGGGAGATTGGGGATTTGAAGGTTTTATTGTTTCGGATTGGGGCTCCTTAAAGGAGATGGTTGATCATGGCTATGCACGAGATAAAAATCACGCAGGTGAATTGGCCCTGAATGCAGGATCAGATATGGACATGGAATCCTATATCTATTTGAGGGAAATTAAATCTCTTTTGAAAGAGGGAAAGGTGAGTATCGAGCAGATTGACGATGCCGTGAGTAGAATATTAAAAGTAAAATTCGAGTTGGGTTTGTTTACTGATCCTTATAAGTACTGTGATGAAGAGAGAGAAAAGCGGGTGACAGGCTCAAAAGAGATACAAGATGCCGCTCTGGATATGGCTAAAAAGTCAATCGTATTATTGAAAAACAAAGAAAACCTCCTTCCCTTGAAAAAAGAGGGTCAGAGAATCGCTTTGATCGGGCCTTTAGCCAATGATAAAAACAGTCCTTTGGGCAATTGGAGAATAGCCGCAGAAAACAATTCCGCTGTTTCTGTACTAGAGGGTTTGGCTTCTTATACTGGAAATACGATTTGTCATGCTCAAGGCGTAAGATTGGTAGATACAATTCCGGCCTTTCATCAAGAAGTTAAAATAAATACCACGGATAAATCTGGATTTAAAGCGGCTCTAAAAGTGGCTAAAAAAGCAGACGTAGTCATTATGGTACTTGGTGAATATGGCTTCCAGTCAGGTGAGGGCAGAAGTAGAACCAAATTAGATCTTCCTGGTTTTCAGCAGGAGTTGCTCGAAGAAGTTTATAAAGTCAACAAGAATATCGTTTTGGTACTAATGAATGGCAGGCCTTTGGTTTTAAATTGGGCAGATGCACATATTCCTGTAATTGTTGAGTCTTGGCACCTTGGCACTCAAAGTGGAAATGCGATTGCTCAGGTACTCTATGGAGATTACAATCCAAGTGGAAAGCTTCCGATGAGTTTTCCAAGAAGCGTGGGTCAAATGCCGCTTTATTACAATCATAAAAGCACAGGTCGGCCTGGCGCAGATGGTGGTGATACAGGAAGTGTCTTTTGGTCTCATTATGGTGATGAAAAAAACACATCCCTATATCCCTTTGGCTATGGATTAAGCTATACGAATTTCGAGTATTCGGAAATTAAACTCAGCTCAGATGTGTTCAACAGTAATGGTCAAATCGAGGCATCAGTGATTCTTAAAAACTCGGGAAAGGTAAAAGGGAAAGAGGTTGTCCAATTGTATGTTCATGACCAATTCGCTAGTGTTACAAGGCCTGTACGTGAATTAAAAGGATTTGAACTTGTCGAGCTCGCTGCAGGAGAGTCTAAAAAAATAAGCTTCACAATTGGCCCAGAGATGTTAGAATTCTATAGTGCCAATAGAAAATGGGAGGCAGAACCAGGCACCTTCACAATTTATATTGGAACCAACTCTGCTACTAAGCGGAAAGCTAATTTTCACTTTAATTAAACCGTGCAGCAATAGATTTATTGCAGACAAGCATTATCTTTGTGTGGTATGGACCACGATATAGAGCTTAGATTTCAAAATCTTAAAACACATCTTGAAAAGACATTTGGTGAGGACTTAGATATTCACGCTTTGCTTTTTTTGATTGGCGTCAATGAGTATGGAAAAGGTCATCAAAAGTATTCCAAACAGGAAAAAACAGATTTGATTCATGTCGCAATTTGCACATTATTAGCGCCAGCAGGTTACTATGATTATAAAGGTCGTGATGAAGATGGATGGCCACACTTTGAGCTCGTACAGAACCTTCCTCCAATTCAGAAAAAGGACCAGGAGCACCTTATTAAAGAAGCTATGCTTGATTATTTCAAGGAGCACCAATATTTTGAGGAATCAAATTAAAAGCAAGCAGATTTGAGTCGGGAATTTCAATAATAGATCTTCTAGTTTACAATCAGGACCTTTCCAACTTTTTTGTCTTTTCCGACATTGGTTGCAGTCCAAATATAATAAACCCCAGTAGCTACGCGTTGCCCATTTAAAGCTTGACAATTCCATGTTGCGGTCCCTCCATTTGATGTGGTTTTGTAAACCAATCCACCTGAAGCATCCGTTATTTTTACATCGCTATTGTACCTAATACCTTGGATTGTAACAGGTCCAGCATAATTTGGTCTTACTGGATTTGGAAACACGGTACAGGTCTCATAGGAAGGGTCTTCATAGCTAGCGCTGGAACGGTAACTAACCAATCCGTTGTCAGTAATAATGTAAAGTTCCCCTGTATTTTGATCGAGCTTAAGATCGAATATATTATTAGAAATTAAAGGTGAGTTTTCTGTGGTAAACTGTTCAAGAATTTCTGATCCATCTGGACTCAACAATAAAATACCTGCATTGGCTGTTGCAATCCATTTTCGATTTCCCCCATCTACTTCTATATCTGTGATGTGTGTGTTTCCCAAAACATATTCTACATTGCCCTCAAAGGTTACTTTGACTCTTTGCACATCATAGTCTCCGGGATTACTTCCAAAGGCACTTGCCGCATTATAAAGAATGGCAAATCCAGCATCTGTTCCAATCCAAATTTCTCCATCAAAATCTGCAGCGATTGCCGTTACGTTAGGAGATGGCAGATTCCCTGAATTTATTCCTGTAAAAACATGAACGGTTTCATCATCATTTTCGTTGTCAATGGTATTGTTGTAATTGTACCCGAACAATCCTTTTTCTTCGGAAGCGAACCAAATGTGATCCTCGAAGTCAATAATCATTTTGGTTGTATAGATATTTCGAGCACTCGATCCACAATCAAAGTTTCTCCAAACTTGATCCTTATCCAGCAGGTTTAAAGGCCTTTCTGTGTAGCCATTAAGAACCCATAAATTATCCTTGGTGTCGTAACAAACATCAGAAGCCAAGCTCCACCCATTACCTATTTCTGTAAACTGTAACGTCGAATTTTCATCGTCGTATAACTGAACATTTTCTCCATTAAAGATAGTCAATGGCTCTTCAGAGTATGTGGATGCTGCATACTGCATTGGGTTGTTTGGATTTACCGAAATATCTATGAAATCCCAAATGCTTTTTTCTTGCCATTCTTCGACAGATTGATTATTGTGAAAGGTCCACGCCTCATCATTAAAAACATGGAGGCCATTTGTGCTAAAGGAAGGGAGCTTTCCTAATAATCTTCCGCTGGCTATTGCAAGTGTATTGTCCTGCCAATCCATAGAGTAAAAACTGTTATTGTAGGGCCCCACAATAGGGAAACGCGCATAACTTATTCCCGATTTAAATAATAACAATCCGTTTCCGTTGTCAGCAGACCAGATGCCTTCATCACTTCTAACCGTTCTAACCGGCGAAATCCAAATGAAAAAATTGTTTGAGTTGTAGGAAAGAGGATTGGTCAATAAGCTATTGTAGATATAAACACCGCCCTCCATATTGACCGCAAAGGTTGTGTCATCTAAAATGTTTATAGAATTGATTTCAAGTGAAAATGGTACATCAGTAAGCAAAGTTTTACCTGTCGATGTGAGGTAAAAAACGCTATCCATGCCATAACTTTCATTTTGAAAGAGCACGAATTGTTTGCCGTTGAATTTTTCAATTTCAACATACGAATGTTCTATTTGAACGGGCAACCTAGGATCTACTTCCCATTGACTTACATCTGGTAATGCTGGATTATCAATCAAGCCATACTTAAGCTTGTCTGCGCTTAATGCAAAAATAGTATCTGAAGAAAAACTGAGGTCTAGTATCGGTTGATTGCCATTCGTAGGGTAATAAGTGTCTTTGATTTCATCTTTATTTAGATCCAATTTAGCGATACAAAAGTCGGTAGCTACATAGACATAGTCACCAAACCTTAAAAATCGATTAATACGCTTAGAATTAGGTATCTGAGCCAATTTTATTGCTGCGATATTGTAAATTGAGGAAGCGGTAATTTTATCTATATTTCCATTGGAATAGCCAACAAGTACGCATGATTCTATGGAATCATAATAGAGTGAAGAGATTTCAATGTCTGACAAACCATTAACATCAGTAAGAAGCTCTTCTTCTTCCGTATCCCGATTCATAACGTGTAAGCCATTTGAATAGGCTGTAAAAACTGTGTTTTCAGCCATGACAACGTCGATGGCATTTCCTGAAGCCACATGCAATCTCCATTGACCCATCCCAATTTGGGCCCAAAAATAGTTCCCCATGACAAGGGTAAGAATAAGCATAAAAGTTTTCACACTGCAATAACGTCGCTTTGTCTGATATATTGAAAAAGGTCGTATCATTTTGATTTTTTTACAAGAACAAGCACAGCTTGGGTTTGGACAAAGACAGACCACTCATCACTGTTTATTAAACGCTTAACTTCTGCCTGATAGGTTTCCTCATTGAATGGGTATTTGTTTTCTTCTGCCGTTAAAAGAGCAATACAGTTTGCATCACCTATATAAGGATAATGATAAATGTAATCACGAAAAGCGAGATGAGGTGCCAATTGCGATTGGGCACTAACACGCAATGAATCGGGAATGGTTTTTAGAACCTGATGCACAGATCTGACATCAAATTTTCTTTTCCAATGCTCAGGGGAATAGAACCTTGTGTTGTTTTTTTTATAATATTCTGAGGTTCTATTTTCCATAAATTTAAAAGAAGAGATGGCACAAATAGCGATCATCATTCCCGCTAATTTTATTTTTTTGTCTTTAAGCTCATTGAAAAAAGTATAGAGTGCAATAACGATGATGGGCGCGAATTCAATCGAGTAATGGTCACTTATTCCCCACCTGATCGGCAGGTCATTATACATCTTTTGTGCTATAATTGGAATAATCATAATCAGGTATTCGGGATAAAAAAACATAGCCCAACCCCCTGCAAGAATTAGTGCCAAATAGGTTTCGGATTTAATTCCATCAAAAAAAGAATCTCCTGAGTGGTTCTCAAATAATAACTCGATGGCACGAATAGGATGCTTAATGATATTAACGATCACTTCTCCAAAGTTACTTCCTAGCGCATTGAATGAGTGATGAAGATAGACTCCATCTGTATTTGACAGCGCAGGGATCACCAGTTTTAAGATGATTATAAAGTATAAAAATGCTCCAAATGATAATAATAGACTCAACCTGAGTTCTTTCCATTCCTTGTTTAAGAGATGTCTCAGGCTGATTCCTAAAACTATAAACCCACCCCATAGGGCCATGTTCTCCTTCGAAATCAATAATAACACAAAAACAAACAGTGCCTTGCCGAGTTCCTTTTTCTTGTAATAGTATAGAAACCAAGGCACAAACATCGCACCTACAACGTTGTCGTGATAATCAAAACTCAGCGCAGAATAGATGCCCCAAATACAGAAAAAATGCACCACGGCGAATGTTGCAAGTTTTTTGTTATTTGAAATAAAACGCACAAATCGATAAACTCCTAGACCGCCGAAAAGAATTCCTGCCCATTGAAATATGAGCATTGTATAGCTTCCAAAAACCCAATATAATGGTGAAATTAACAAGGGATATAAAGAGAAGTGATCTGCCAAAACATTATCGAACGAGGGTTGCATAATCATGCAGTCATTCCATTTGAAATGTGCATAGTCAAAAAGGGCATTTTGATTGATCCCTAAATCCCAACCGTAGGTTCTGAAATTGTAATGGTTCACAAAACTTATGGATGCAAATAGCCCCCCGAAAAACACAAAAACAAGGAGGAGCCACTTATATTTAACTAAAAAAGGCTTAATCATTTAGGATGTTTTTTTCTTCCACAATATAATGCGGGCGCTGCTTACTTTGGGCGAAAACTTTACCTAAGTAGACCCCGATGATACCGATCATGATTAACTGAAGGCCACCAATTAATAAAATACTTGCAATAATTGAGGTCCAACCGGGCACCGTTTCGTAACCAAATGCAAAGACATAAATGGCATAGACACTATATACAAAGGCTAGCATTGCAAAGAAGAGTCCAAAATAAATTGAAAAATAAAGTGGTTTTGCGCTTAGAGAAGTAATCCCTGTAAGTGCAAATCGAATCATTTTTGAAAAGGAGTACTTTGTTTCCCCTGCGAACCTTTCATTTGGAATATATTCTATGGCTTCTTGCTTAAAACCAAGTGAGGGAATAATTCCTCGAATAAAAAGATTGCTTTCCTTATATTCTCTTAATGCGATTATTACTTTTTGATCGAGTAACCTAAAGTCTGCAACACCGTCTTCAAGTTTGACCTGACTTAATGAGTTTACAAGGCGGTAAAAAAGTTTGGAACTTGTGCGTTTGAACCACGGAAGCCCTTTGTCCTTTCGTTTTGAATAAACAACTGCTGCTCCTGACTTCCATTTACGGATCATTTCCGGGATCAGTTCAACGGGGTGCTGTAGGTCTGCATCTAAGGAAACAACTCCTTGAAAACGTGCGTGATCTAAACCTGCTTTCAAAGCCAGCTGGTGACCGAAATTTCTAGAAAAAGACAGGTATTTCACCTGGGCATCCTCATGAGCTAGTTTTTTAATAATTTCTAAGGATCGATCGTGGCTTCCATCATCTACAAATATATATTCCACCGCTTCTAGACCTAAAGGCGCTATTGTCTCTTTTAATTTGGTATACAAGAGCTCTATATTTCCTTCTTCGTTGAATGTTGGAATAACAACGCTCAGCGAACTTTTAATTGAGTGATCCATTAGCTCAAAGTTACGGATAATAACCCTTTTATAACGCGCTTGTATTATATTTGCATAAGTTAAAATCACAAGTCTATGGAAGATCGTATCTCAACCCAAAAAGCCCCTAAACCCGTTGGGCTTTATCCTCATGCTAGAAAAGCAGGGAATCTCTTGTTTTTATCTGGAGTTGGACCACGGGTCGCTGGTTCTGATTCTAATGACTCTATGGTACCAGGATTGAAACTAGACCACAATGGTAATTTTTTGGAATTTGATTTTGAAGCGCAGTGTAGAAGTGTATTTGACAATGTAAAAGTGATTCTTGAAGAATCTGGATCAAGCTGGGACGAACTCATTGACGTTACGGTCTTCTTAGTAAATATGAAAAGAGATTTTCAAGTATATAATAAAATATATGCTGAATATTTCAAGGAAAATCTACCTTGTAGAACTACGGTTGAAATCAATTCACTCCCAACACCCATTGCAATCGAATTGAAATGTATTGCAACAATTAAATAATTATGATAGGATTTATAATACGAGTTTTGGTAGCGTTAGTCGCGCTTGGATTTAACGTTTACCTTTTTTACTCTGGATCTTGGGGATGGGGGATATCAATGATCTTTATTACAGCATTGGTTGTTTTGTCCTTTTTCAGAAATCCAAGTATGATTCTTGCCTTGAATCAAATGAGAGTAGGTAATACTGATAAAGCATTTAAGTACATCAGCAGAGTATCTAGTCCTCAATTTTTACCGAGAAAACAGCATGCTTATGTGATTTTCCTTCAAGCAATCATGGGGGCTCAAACCTTAGGTTTGGCACAATGTGAACAGAAGCTTAGAAAGGCCTTATCCTTGGGCTTAAGAACTCCTGAAGACAATGCGATGGCTAGAATGCACCTTGCTGGTATTTGTGCGCAATCAGGCCGTAAAAAAGACGCCTTGACGTTGCTTTCAGAAGCTAAAAAATTAGACAAAGCTGGTATGATGCGGGATCAAATTCGAACCATGCAACAACAGCTTCAAATGGCTCCTTCTAAAAATCAAATGCGAATGGCGCAAATGATGGGGGGCAGAAAAAAGACGCCTAAGATGCGATAGCATGTCAGAAAATAAACTTTTTACAGATTCTTGGAACGATTACGAGCTCATTGATGCCGGGGGAGGCAAAAAGCTGGAACGTTGGGGCAATGTGATTACTATTCGTCCAGAACTACAGGCCTATTTCCATAGTGGTATACCATTCGACGAATGGAAGAAAATGGCGCATTGGGAGTTTGTAGAAAAACGCGCTAATAAAGGCCTGTGGAAGCCCCTAAAGAAAGACGCCAGAAATTCATGGGATATTAAGTACAAGCGCCTGTCTTTTAAATTAGAGCTTACTAAATATAAACATCTTGGTCTTTTTCCTGAACAAAAAACAAATTGGGATTTTATTGAGGAACACCTATCGAGTGACGATAAATTTCTAAACCTTTTCGCTTATACAGGAGCTTCATCTTGTGTTGGGCGACATATTGGTGCGGACACCTACCATCTAGATTCTGTAAAGTCCGTTATTTCATGGGCCAAAGAAAACATGGAGCGCAGTAGATTAATGAACATACGCTGGGTTCATGAAGATGCTTTGAAATTTGTAAACAGAGAGCACAAGCGAGGGAATATTTATCAAGGAATACAGCTAGACCCTCCAGCATGGGGACTTGGAGCTAAAGGTGAAAAATGGAAACTTGAAGATAAAATAGATGAAATGCTTGGTGCTACATCAGCGATTTTAGCTAAAGATGGGTTTCTAATTATGAATACCTATTCACCCACAGTAGACCAAGAGGTATTGCAAGAGCTTTTGTCTATTTACTTCCCTGATAGGACGAGCACAGTGCAAGGACTTCATATGAAGACCACTTCGGGGAAGCATCTCTATTTTGGGGAACTGGTAAGGGTTTCTTAATACAGTTTTATATAGCCTAAAATTTATTAAAGTAAATCGTTTGCCATATTTGCAAGATCAGAGCGTTCTCCTTTTTCTAATTTGACGTTAGCAAAAAGCTTTTGCCCCGTTAATCTATCAATTAAATAAGCAAGTCCGTTACTGTTTTCATCTAAGTATGGTGTGTCGATTTGATGCACATCTCCCGTAAAAATAATTTTAGTATTCTCTCCCGCTCGAGTAATAATCGTTTTTACTTCGTGAGGAGTCAAGTTTTGAGCCTCATCAATAATAAACATGATATTGGACAAACTTCTCCCTCTAATAAAAGCAAGAGGCGTGATGAGTATTTTACCAGACTCTTGCATTTCAAGAATTGCTTTGTGTTTTTTTTCGTTTTGCCCAAATTGAGATTTGATGAATTTTAAATTATCAAACAGCGGCTCCATGTAAGGACCGATTTTATCACTGGCATCACCTGGAAGAAACCCAATCTCTTTATTAGAAAGAGGCACAATGGGTCTTGCTAAAATGATTTGGTTGTATTGTTTTGCTTGCTCTAGAGCAGAAGCCAAAGCCAAAAGCGTTTTACCTGTTCCAGCAACCCCTTGAATAGCTACTAGTTTAATGTTTTGATTCATCAATGCATGAAAAGCAAAGGCTTGTTCGGCATTTTTTGGTTTAATCCCATAGACGAATTCTTTTTCAATTCGTTCCAATTGGTCTGTAGCATGGTTAAAAAATGACAGTGAAGAAGATTTCCCATTTTTAAGTATATAGTACCCATTCACCAATTTATTTTCACCGAGAACTCCATTTTCATCGATTCGACCTTTTGTGAAAATCTCTCGTATTCTTTCCGAGTCAACTCCTTCGATCGTATTTGACTTTTCTTCATTTTGGATCGAGACTTTCCCTGTTTCATAATCTTCTGCAATAACGCCTAGGGCTTTTGCTTTTATTCTCAGGTTGATATCCTTAGTGACCAGAGTCACCTGTTTTTTTGTTTCGTTTTCTTTTAGGAAAAGCGCAGCATTAATGATTTTATGGTCATTTTTCCCTTGCGCATATATGTTTTCGGCATCTAAGTCTTTTGGTTTTTGTTCCATAACGACTCGAAACTTACCCTTCCCCTTCCCAAGTGAAATCCAATCTTGCAAACCACCACTACCTGATAACTTGTCTATAAAACGGATCACCTCGCGCGCGCAGAAGTTCTTCGTGTCGTTTCCAACTTTGAATTTATCTAACTCTTCTAAAACAGTTATGGGAATCGCCACATTGTTATCCTCGAAGGTTGTAATGGATTGGTGGTCATGAAGTAAAACGGAAGTGTCTAAAACGAAAATCTTTTGCTTTTTTGCCATTCAAATACTTTTAATTGAAGTTAACTTTAAATCGATAATATCAACGAAAAATTTTAGGGTATTTGTGTATTTTTTTTTAATCCTGAAAATCAGGACTCTTTTTGTACTATTTCTGCTATTGCTGAATCGAAATTGAGGTGAAAAAATTCAAACCCCGTATTTTTAATCTTTTCATTCGAAACCTTTAGGCTTTCGGTAAGCATTGTTGACATTTCTCCGAGAAAAAGTGATAAAATAGATCTAGGTATGGCAGGGAAGAAAAAGGGTCTTTTCATCTTTTTTGAAAGGGTCCTCATGAATTCTTTATTCGACACATATCCATTCGCTGCATTATAGACACCTTCTTTTTTATGCTCTATACAATACACAAACATTCGACATAAGTCTTTAATGTGAATCCAGGGAAGATATTGTTGTCCACTACCGAGTGGAGACCCTAGTCCGAGACGAACGGTTTTCATTATTTTCTGAAGTGCTCCGCCTTTTTTATCGACCACCATGGCAATTCTCAATATAGCCACTGGGCATACATCTTGAAAGCTATTACTTGCATGCTCCCATTCTTGAACTAATTTTGAAAGAAAATCATCTCCGTAGTCGTCTGACTCCAGTTTTTCTGTGTGCATATTATAGCCGTAACAATTGATCCCTGATGCGCTGATATAATAGTTAAGATTCGGCATTTTTGCAACAGATGATCTTAAGAAATTAATGGAATTAACTCTAGAGTTTATTAACTCTATTTTTCGTTTATCGCTCCATTTTCTCTCTCCAATATTAGCGCCTGCGAGGTTGATGATTACATCAACTTCATGCAGGTATTTATCGTCTATGAATTGTTTTTCAGGATTCCATTGAATATGTCCCTTTCTTTTAGGGTATCGGGTGAGCTTGTATACTTTATGCCCTTGTCTTCTGAGCATTTGAGATAGTGATTTTCCTACCAAACCTCTACCACCGGAAATAAGAAATGTTGTCATAAATTTCGACTAAAATTTCATTAAGTGATTAACATGTTTTTCTATTAGATTCTTAAAATTAACACTTTTAAGATATATTATGGGCGATAAAGCAGATATTCTTGCTCTTATGATGTAATTTTGAAACTGAATTAATAACGTGAAAGGAATCTTATTATTTCTGGTATTTTCCCCTTTTGGTTTGTTGTTTTCACAACCCTGTGATTTAGCAATACCAAATGTGAAAAGGTACTCCAATTTACACCTCTTAATTTGTCCGAGTGTTATGGCTTTAGATTTGGCTCAGCTCAAAGAAGCCGTGAGCGAGACGCATCCAGACCCTTATTATCGTTGCACAGAGGGTGTTTTCGAACAGGCATACCAAAAGGCTCTAGCGCGTGTAAACACGCCCAAAACGGCTTTAGAGTTTTCCCAAATTGTAAATGAATTTATAGGAACCTTAGAGGACTCTCATACTGCCTTAAACCCTAGAGACTTGCTAACCCTTTGTGAAAAGAAAAGGCGACTGGCGCCGTTTTATTTAACGCGAATAGGAGGCGAATTTTACCTCTCTAAAATTCGGCGCAATGCGATTCCATTAGGCGTTCAAGTTCTAGCAGTCAATGAATTTACAGTGGCCCAGTTGTACGATTTCGCAGAGTCATTAGCACCGCGTGAGAGCGCATCATTTCAGGCCCGAAATGAAATCATTTCATTAATGATGGGATTGATTTTTAATATTTTAAATGAAAGACCCGATCAACCTGTCGAAATGAAGTTTGTTTCAATCGATGGAGATACAGTTCGCAGCATCGTTCCAACGCTAAAGATGAACCAATACATCAGCAAAAACCAATGGAATAAAAAGAAAGATTTGATTTTTAACATAGACGAAAGTATAGCATACTTGGGTTTGAGTACATTTGAAGCACGCAGAGAGCGACGTTTTAAAAGAGGCATTGATTCGTTTTTTAAAAAGGTGGAGAAAAATTCTATTGGCCATGTTGTTATAGATGTACGAAATAATAGGGGGGGGTATGTCTTACTCTTAGAATATGTGTTGAGTTACCTTAATAAAGAGGGAGCGACTTTTGACTTAAATTATCTTTATAAGAGAAGCCCGTTAGATAGGTTTGAGACTCTGTCTCGATTAAAGAAAATCGACTTTGAAAAGCGCGCTATGAGAGTATACCCTGAGGGTATGATTAGCAAAGAGTATGATTTTTATCAAAGTGAAAAAGGCACTATCAGCTCTATTTTATATCAAAAAAAGTTAAGGAATAAAAATGGGTTAACCTATTCAGGAAAATGCACCCTTTTCACAAATGGATTATCCATGTCTGCCTCGGCCCTTATGTCTTCTTGGTTTAAAGAACAAAATCGGGGACAAATCATTGGAACACCTTGTTTCGGGTCCATGTATGGTACGCACGGAAACCCTGCCAGAATCGTCTTGAAGTATTCACGGATTCCAATATCTATTTCGACCTTGAAATTAAGTACATCGCCTAAAGGAACTGGTCATGAAATTGTCCCCGAGGTTATCCTGGACTATAGTATAGATGATATTATAAACGGATCCGATCCATTTAAGCGCTATTACCGCAATTTATAATGCAATACTATTGGTTGAAAAAGCCCCTAAAGGGTTGAAACAAAACCGGATTCTTTAATTCATATTGAATGTGTAGGTTGTTATTCTCAACACGTTCTTTCAAAAAAGCTTCGATCCTATCTTGATCTTCTTTTACCAGAAGGGAATCTTGCTCAATGCGTACCAACCAAACATTACTGCTGATGGAGTCAGAATACTCTATACTTGGCTGCATGCTTAATGTAGCGATCCCTCTATACTGTACTTTTAGTTCTTTAAATATTTTTTTACTCAATTGGTTGAGAGATGAAATACTATCTAGTATATTGTTTTTTAATTCAAGTTCGGATTCAATTTCTTGCAGTTGTTGTTCCTTCGATAAAAGTTCTATGGCTAAAGGATTAACTTCATCATCTTCTTTATTTCCAAAGCCTATTTGAATATCTAATTCAGTACCGCCTAACTCGAAACCAGGAAGGTTTTTCTCAAGGTTTTTAATTTCTGCACTTGAAATATCTGCCCCACCATAAATTAAGGTAATCTTTTGATCCGCGGCATTAATTTCATGCTCCAGCAGGTAACTGTTTTTAGTCGGGTGTTTTGCCATTTCAAGTTTAACAAAATTGAGTGCTTTTTGATAGTACCTATCTTCCTGAACCATCGTATATCCGAAATAAATACTAGGCACAATAGTCAATATTGTAATAGACCAAATAACACGATTCGTACGTTTTGATAGTTTTTCATCTAGGACTTGTTTTTGAGGGAATTTCAAAAGTCTAGCCGTAAGCAAGGTTGCAAGCGCGATAAATACGGTGTTTATGAAGAACAAGTAAAATGCACCAAAGAAAAATGTCCATTGAAGTGTCGCCAATCCATATCCCGCTGTGCATAAAGGAGGCATCAAAGCTGTGGCTATAGCAACACCAGGAATGACATTCCCTTTCATTTTACTTGCGATGGCTATAATTCCGGCAAGCCCACCGAAAAAAGCAATTAAAACATCATAAATATTAGGAGATGTTCTAGCCAGCATTTCAGTTTGTGCAACATGAATAGGGGTAAGAGAAAAATACAGTGTTGATGTCACAAGGGCAACAACACCTGCGAATAAGTAGTTGTATAGGGCTTTCTTTAGTAAGGAGATATTCGAGGTTGCAATTCCAAAACCCAGTCCAATAATTGGTCCCATAAGTGGAGAAACAAGCATGGCGCCAATCACCACTGCAGTTGAATTCACATTTAATCCCAGGGAGCAAATAAAAATGGCAAAGACTAAAATCCAAAGGTTCGTACCTTTAAAAATAACGCCGCTATCAATGTTCTCTGATATGGCATTAAAATCTTCTCGCTCCTTGTTTATTCGAAAGCTGTCAACAGTATTTGTTATAAATCTAAAAATCCTTTCCATAGTATAAAGTAGGAGTGCAGTATACTCCTTAAAACTAAGATACGTTAATTTTAATTATTTGTTTCTTCTATAGCCAATCGAGATTGAAAAGCATCACTATGATGAGGTAACGTAAAAACTTCCCTAAGAGTATAAAAAAGAAACTGGGTAGTAATGGAGCTCTGAAAAATCCAAGAGCAACAGCCATCGCATCCCCAACGAATGGCAACCAGCTTAGAAAACCAAGCCAATGGCCATATTTATGAACTTTCCCTTCCCACTTTGTGATTTTTTCAGAAGAAATTCTAAGTCGCTTTAACCATCTGGGGTTTCCTAGGCGTCCTATAGCATAGTTGAACCAACCCCCTGCAGAATTCCCCAAGCTGGCATAAATAAGGGTCAGCCATGGGTCAAAACCCAATGCAAGCATGCTGATTAGGAACACCTCAGATGTGATGGGTAAAAATGTAGCTGCTAAAAAGCTAGTTATAAATAATCCGAGATATCCGAGTTCAATTTCCATCATAAAAAAAGCCGGCATTAGCCGGCTTTAAAATACGATTTATTTTAGGTTTACTTTACTACCATTTTTCTAGAAATAGTACTCAATCCACTATTTAAAAGAACAGTATAGATTCCGCTATTTAGACTCCCTGAAGCTAAAACAATATTGTTTTCACCTGAATGAAGTGTTTTGTTCTTAGAATAGACAACCCTTCCTGACAGGTCAGTTATGCTCAATGTCATTTGCTGCGAATTGTTCATGAAAACCTTTAAAGAAGCCGCTCCATCTACTGGATTCGGGTACACATTTCCTGCGTTAAAAGAAGCGCTATTTTCTTGTATACCAATCGTTGGATCAAAATTTAACCTAACAAAAGGGGTTCCTGTTTGGTAGTACCAAGTATTGTTAGCAAAGTCTAGGAAGAACGAAGTCTGAGGATCTGAAGTTCCTGCCGTTGAAACTCTGAATCCTTCTTCATAAGACCCTACTACAGCCAAATAGGTTGTATTTGCAAACACATCTGTAGGAAACAACAATTCTATTGTTTGAATCGTGTTTAGCATTTGCTGTGTTATAATAATTGGGTCTGATTCATTTACATAAACAAATTCACCTGCTTCATCAAGGCTATACAGCTTTACGTAGAACTCTATTCCTAGCGCTGTTCCGTTTGTTCCTCCGGGTAATCTTATGTCAATTGCTTTTAATGTCTGATCTGACCAGATATCAAATAGGTTCCCAGATTCAAATCCATCTATTCCATTACTTGTACTTCCTCCAACATCGTTGTTATCGCGAGCATAAATATAGTCTACAACAGAAAAGCTAATGTCTCCGATTTCATTGTTACTAGGGACATCATCCGTTGAGTCGGCAGTGATACTTTGTATCACAGTGTAATCTCCTAATGCATCGGGCGTAAACAATGTGCTCAAACTAATTGTATCTATACTTAAAGATTGTAAAGAAATCGGGTCGCTTGAACCGGTGAAGGATCCTCCGTTAACGTCAGCATTTAAAGTAATATTCGTTTGCTCAGTGACACCGCTATTAAACAACACGGCTTCGAAATTAATTGGAGCAACCTGAGTGATTGGAATTTGAAAATAATTAAGCCCTTCTGAACCCCAGAACGTCTCAGTAACCTCAAGGTCATTACCCGGATTTGTAACAAGCCGAACATCATCAATGTACCAGCCATAGGTAATCCAAACATTAGGTTCTACTGCAGAAGCAGGGAAATTTGTTGTCCAACTGAATTGAATCCAAATGGGATCGTTTGTTTCTGTTAGTAAAGTTCCTAAGTTAATCTGCTTTAAATCAGGGTTGTCGTATGGTTCGCCTCCTGCAGAAGACAAAACAGGCTTGTCAAGATTATCTCCAATTGGAGTAAAAGTGACTCCGTCAGTGCTATATAAAACCTGCTGAAGGTCATTGAATCTAGCACCGAATTGTTCAAATTCTAATGTCACCTGGTTCGATCCAGCCAAAGCGATAACATCGATAGGTGCTGCAGTTGTCATTGTATAGATGACATCTAAGGCTTGTGTTCCAACTGTAGCATCTCCATTGGAGAGCTCAGCAAAGTTTCCTCCAGACGTAGAATTAATACCTCCATTGGACCACCATCCATCCGATGTAGCATCAATTGACCATCCGAATGCTCCTCCGTTTTGCCCACTATTATCAAGTGTCCATGTGGATTCATCAGAGAAATCATCAGACCAAATCGTAACGCCTTCGTCTTTTAAAGTTTCCGTGTCTAATGAGGGTTTCTCAATAGTGATTAGCTCATCAAGTGAGATGATTCTTGGTGCCTTTTGCGCCCAAACAAGACTTGCAGTAATTACTATGCAAGCGGTAAGTAGTAGATTTTTCATTTATTTAATTTATTGTAGATAAATATACAAAACTCTAAACTAAATTTAACGGTCTTGAAGAAAAGGGAGCTTTTTTCTTAGCGTATCCAGCTCTATAAAAGACAGGTTTGCGCTTCCTATACCCTCTTTATTTTCTTTTAATTTAGATTCTAAAACCGTTCCATTGGGATGAATAAACATGCTATTTCCATTATATTCAATGCCGTTTCCATCGCTTCCAATTCGATTACAAGCAACTACGTAGCATTGATTCTCAATAGCTCTAGCTTGCAAAAGTTTTTTCCAGTGTTCAATTCTTTTTTTTGGCCAATTGGCAACGTATAGCAGGACATCGTATTTTGGCCTATTATCCTCATTTAGTTCATTTCGAATGAGTTCAGGAAAGCGCAAGTCATAGCAAATTTGAAGGTTAAGGTTCCATCCGTTTAGCTTTTGAACAACCTCTTTTGAACCAGCCGTAAAATGTTCATTTTCCCCACCAAGACTAAAACACTTGCGTTTATCATAAAAAGTAATTTCATTCTTTGAGATGAGCACACCGCGATTATAGGCTTTGTTTTTTTCCTTGATAATCAAGGAAGTATAGATGGCACAATTTCTTTCTTTACTTAATTCTTTTAGAAAATCTATACCTAATGAAGAATCAGTCTCTTCGGCCATGTTTAGATGGTTCATCGTAAATCCTGTGTGAAACATTTCAGGGAGTAAAAGTAAATCATAGTGTTCTTCATCTGTCAATAAAGAGCGAATCTTTGAAAAGTTCTTGTGCTTTGCCTCCCAGTATTGATCAAATTGTAAAACGGCAATTTTTAAATCTTGCATAATAAAGTTGTTGCTTTTACGAGGGTTTTATTTTCTTTTGCAAAGCAGAAGCGCACAATTTTTTGAGTTTCGTTGTGTGCACTAAATACAGATATTGGAATGGCAGCCAATTTATATTCAGCTACTAAATTTTCACAAAAGACTTCGTCTGATTCGTCTGATATTTGGTCATAAGCAGCCAATTGAAAATAGGTTCCTTCACAGGGTAATAAATTGAATTTACTATTTTGAAGACCTGATCTAAACAGGTCTCTTTTCTCCTTATAGAAGGCCCCTAATTCTTGAACATTTTGTGTCTTGAGATATTTAGAAAGTACATGCTGGCCTAGACTGTTTACTGTAAAAACTAAGTATTGATGAACTTTTTTGAGTTCATTCATTATTTTTTTAGGGGCAACGACATAGCCAATTTTCCAGCCAGTAATATGAAAGCTTTTGCCGAAAGAAGAGACGATGATTGTTTTTTCGTGTAGCCCTAAATATAAATTGGCTGACAGGTGAGGTTGGTCAAAGGTAATGTGCTCGTAGACTTCATCAGATAAATGGTACAGGTTTTTATTTTCATCCAATAATAAGGTAAGTTGCTCCATATCTTCATGTGTCCAAATTCTTCCCGATGGATTGTGAGGGTTATTTGTAATGATGAGTCTTGTTTTGTCTGTAATTGAAGCCCGAATGAGCTCCCAATCAGGGAGGAATACTTTATTTAAGGGAATGCGAATAGGAACCCCTTGACTTAACACGATGGGCATGCCATAGCAGTCATAGCTTGGGTCGAGTATTAAGACTTCATCACCTGGTGATACGAGCGCCTGAATCGTTGTAAATATACCCTGGGTTGCTCCTGCAGTAATTAATATTTCGGTTTGTGGATTTAGTACCCTTCCATAGGACTGATGAACCAATCGACTGGTTTCTTCCAATAAGTCAGGGAGTCCAGGCATGGGAGAGTATTGGTGAACATTGCCCTTTGATACTGATGCAATTAATTCAATGAGCTGAGGCGAAACATCGAAGTCAGGAAAACCTTGTGATAAATTTAAGGCTTCATTTTCAATAGATAGTTTTGACATCTTAGAGAAAATACTGGTTGGTATTTCAGGTAGCTTAAACATATATATCGAAGTTATTAAAATAAAAAAAGGGAGACAAAATGCCTCCCTTTAATTTCTATTTAGACGTTCTTAGTTTTTAACAACTCTGAACGTTTTGAATACATTGTTATTGTAAACTTTCACAAAGTACGTTCCAGTTTCTGAAGTTGACAAGTCAACAGACTTGATTTCATTTCCTGTTATGTAATTTTTGAATGTTTCAATGATTCTTCCATTTAAGTCAGTAATCTCAACGCTAAAGAACCCTTCAGCTTCAGTTGCCTGAATGTTAAGAATACCACTTGTTGGATTAGGATACATTTCGAAGAAGCTTAAATCTGCTTCTAGTAACCCTAGGTAATCACAGCTACCATCAACAAATAATAAAACAGTTGAAGTATCTGCCTCACAAACTCCGTTAGATGTAACGTATGAGAAGTTAAAACTTCCCGGGATCGTTCCACCAGTAATATTTGGAGTTCCTAAGTCATTTCCTTGAGGGTCAATCCAGCTACCACCTAAGTCAATTGTACCTGACAGTGAGGTTAACAAGTTGTAAGGCTCATTTAAACAAACTGAATCAGCTCCGTCGTTTCCTGCTGATGATGGCCCGTAAATCACTAAAGAAGCAATTGTGGTATCAGAGGTACAAGGTGTACTAACAACATAAAGGAATTCATGTGTTCCTGCAGGCAAGAATTGAACATCAGCAGTAGAACCACTTACAAATGATTCATTTGCAGGGAAGCTCCAGTAACCATAAGTTTCACCGGCTGTAATGTAAGTATTCAAGTCAATGAAGTTTTCTGCTCTACAAACATTAGCGCTACCGTCGATACCTGGCTCAACTGTACATGGAAGAACCTGTACTTGATCGATAACATTTGAGTATCCATAGTTGTTGGATCCTTCAAAAGCAATCTCAAGTTGATCCGTAGTATCTACGATAAACAAAGTATCTAATGTCCAGTCTGGTGTGTCGATATCGTAGGATGCAATCTCAACCCAATCTGCAGTATCTGTATTTCTCATATATACCTTGGTTGTATTTTGATCACCACCCCATGTTTCTTGAGCATATGCAAATACAAGTGCAACACTATCTTGATCGGAAAGATCTAGTCTAGGAGATGCTAATTTTGAAGTTGATGGTGTAAATGAACTTACAAATCTTGCATTTAACACACCTTCATAAGCAGCATCAGTAGCATTACCTACACCAAAACCTCCATCACCTGATTGATATGTCCAATCATCAGCTCCAACTTCATTGATGTTGTACCAACAAATACGTGTTTCTGAATCATCTTCAAAGGTTTCCATAAATGGAACCATGTAGAACCCACAATCCGTTGTAAAGGATATAAGTGACCAATCACCATAAACACCAGTACCACAATCAGCAACTACATAGTAGTCATAGTTTGTATTACCGGATAAGTTGTTGATAAATCCAACAGTGTCTGTAAACATTGCGGAACCGATCTCTTCACCTGCGCCTGGAGTAAATCCTGGTGCACCGTATTCAACAGTCCATCCTGTTTCAGATCCATTAGACACCCAAGAAACTTCTACACTTGTATCCTGAATAGCATTAATGACTAGATCAGACGGGCCAGCGGCACTTCCGATCGTTAAAAAATACACACTTGAAGAATCTCCAAGGCCATCAAATACAACAACTTCGTAAACGCCAGGGCTCAAATCTGTTGGAGCTGGACCCGTTGCGCCACCATCTACAGAAAATGTATAAGGTGCCTCACCGCAATCTACAGAATCAATAACGAAAGAACCATCGGCTCCTGAATTACAAGTTGCATCTACTGATGATAAATAAACATTTACATCAGAAATATTTACACTCACTTCAACAGTTTCTGCACTGTAGCATCCGTTGTTGTTACTTGCGACATAAAAGTCGAAAGTACCTGCTGAATCGGCATCAGGCAGAATAGCGGTTCCGACAGATTCAAAAGGAGTTCCGTTTCCGATTACAGCTCCATCAGTCGCTGCATCGAACCAAGCTATATCGATTGATTCAGTTGCTTCAAATCGAATTAAACCATTAAAGACTCTTGGTGCGAAGGTGCAACTAAATGCAGGCGCTCCACCGTGTCCCTCAATGAAATTAAAGCTCGCGTTAGAAGCGAAAACATTTCCTAAACCAGCACCGTTAGTGTACGCTACACCACCCGTCGAGTGAACGTGAAAAGAGTATCTTTCACCCGCAGGTACTGTAATATTTACTGGTACAGGAATATTTGTATAGTTTGGCGAAGAAGATGCTACACCTGTAGCTGTCCCAACTAAAATCCATCCAGCATCACTTGTATTTGCTCCCGGCACAATAAGGTAGTCGTCTGCACGGTACCATATTGAGACATCGCCGGTCCCTGGATTCATGTTTAGGGCAAAGTCTTGAATCGTAGTTTCTTGAATCGCTTCAATAACAAACATTGTTCCTTCAGAACCATTACCTGCAGCCATAGTTGTCAACAAAGAGTCAGTCGTAGCAATATCTCCAACAGCTGTTAGCTCTATACTCGAATCTCCAACACATGCATAAACAGCAGAGTCAGCCACCGGTGAAGGAGGAATAGACGTTTCAATAGTGTTAATTGTAATCTCGATCGGCTCACTGAAAAGCGAATCAGCGTCTCGAACAACAATTGAATAGGTTCCAGCAGTTAAGTTTGGAGCTACATCAAACGCTCCACTATCTACTTGGAAAACGAAAGGTGCTGTACCACACAAAGTATCCAGAATTGCAAATCCACCGTTGGTATAATCAGTACATGTTTCATCTGTAACACTTAGCGTTACATTTACATCTGTAATCTCAACTGTAACTTGAGTAGCGATACTTTCACATCCGCCATTCGATTGAGTTACGAAAAAGTCGTATGTACCTGTAGCCGCAGCTGGCATAACTCCTGAACCAACAGCTTCAAAAGGTGATCCATTTCCTTCAAGATTACCTGCTGTTGCAGCGTCATACCAATTTAAAGGGTAGTTTCCAGCAGGAATCAAATAATCTATTGGATCATTAAATCCGCCGTTATAAACAACAAGACCATCTTGGTCTTCAATTTCAAAAGAAACTTCAGCAGGGAAACCTCCTGCAACCCAAGTTGCTGTAATAGTAGCACCTTCGTTTGCTGCAAATGAAGCAGTTTCAAAGTCTCCAGCTGTAATGGTTGCGTCTGTCAAAACTGGAACGCCATCAGCAAATACAGTTATTGAATTTCCATTCCATCCATCTCCCCATGAGTCAAACATATTTAATGTAAATACAACAGGTAATCCCGAAGCTAAAGCTTCTAAAGTAATACTGGCAGAACCACTACAAAATGTCAAAGGAGATTCCGCGCTAGGAGGACTAGGAATAACAGTTGCTGGTGTACCTATTTCAACTGCAATAGGAGAACTTTGGAGTGTTGCCCCATCTTCTACAACTACGCTATAAGTTCCAGCGGCTAAATCTGTAGGTGCTGGACCAAATGCCCCACCGTCAACAGAAAAACTAAAAGGACCTGTACCGCATTGTACAGCAGCAATAGAAAATGTTCCATCAGCATTACCAACACATGAAACGTCTTGAATCAAGAGTTCAACATTAACGTCTGAAATATTCACAACCACTTCAAAAGGGTCACTTTCAGTACATAATAGGCCTGTTTGAGTTACTAAGAAGCTATATGCACCAGTTGTTGGAGCCAAGGCAGAAACGTCTAAGGTTGCACCTGAACCTAAAAGAGTTCCTCCAGTTGCATCGTACCAATTTAGAGTATATGGACCATCAGTGGCAACAGGCCAGTTGATTGGATCATTGGCTGCTCCTGAAAAGATAACTGCATTTGTTTCATCTAAGATATCGAATGAAACTTCACTTTGAAAACCTCCTGCAACCCAAGTTGCAGTTATTAAAGAACCTTCTAATACAGTAAAGGTTGCTGATGCATTTGTTCCATTTTCTATAGTGGCATCTGCAAGAACAACAGCTCCATCCGCAAGAATTGTTATTTCGTTTCCGTTCCATCCATCTCCCCAAGCATCAACCATATTAAGGGTGTATGTTAAAGAAGCTAGTGAAGCAGATGCTTCGAGCTCAACAGTTGCGCCGCCACAAAAAGAAAGTGGGGTTGCAGATGTTGGAGAATCACATTGTGCTTTGAGTATTGAAAAACAACCGAACAATGCAAAACTAAAAAGTAGTATTTTTTTCATTTAGGTAAGTATTAAGATTTGTAATTTAGCGAAAATATGAAATTCTAAGGATAGAATTAAATTTATCGGCCACTATTTGTGTTGTATTTCATAGTATTTTAACGTAAAGTCAATAAAATGAATGATTTAATTAATAAGAACGCTTTGGTTTCAGGAAGTTCACAAGGTATTGGTAAAGAAACAGCCTTGTTAATGGCGCAGCGTGGCGCTAATGTGATTCTCTTAGCTAGAAACGAGGCGAAACTTCGGACTGTACTTGCTGAGCTTCCCGTGGTTAACGATGCCCAAAAGCATGATTTTTTAGTAGCTGATTTTTCCAGACCCGATGAATTGGATAAGGTTATACAAAATTATGTAAGACAAAAAAAGAGCGTTGTGCACATTCTTGTTAATAATACTGGCGGTCCTGCTGGTGGCTTGATCAAAGATGCAAAGCCCGAGGCATTTATCAATACATTTCAGCAGCATTTGATTTGTAATCATATTTTGGCTCAAGCCGTTATCCCTGGTATGATCGATGTAGGTTTTGGTAGAATTATTAATGTAATTTCTACCTCTGTTAAACAACCTTTAAATGGCTTAGGGGTCTCAAATACGATAAGAGGTGCTGTGGCAAATTGGAGCAAGACTTTAGCGAACGAGTTAGGGGAGTATAATATTACTGTAAATAATGTTTTGCCAGGGGCAACAAATACATCTCGACTCTCTGATATTGCTTCCTCTAAAGCCGAAAAGAGTAATAAGTCAGTAGATGAAATTTATAGCACAATGGCAGCTCAAGTTCCTATGCAGCGTATTGCAGAGCCACAGGAAGTTGCAAGAGCAATTGCTTTTTTAGCATCCAACGAAGCCGATTACATCAATGGAATTAACCTGCCTGTTGATGGTGGCCGCACAAAATCGTTATGATTTGGCTTTCATTTTATTTTTGGTAGAAACCCTGTAGGCAATAAGAAACGGTATGCCAATTAAAAGGCAGCCGGCTAGGGCATATCCTCGGGCGGTTAAATAAAAGTCTTTTATAGAAGCCATATCCTGAGCGTCATAACCCAAGCCTATGAAATAAGAAAGGCTTAATGGGGCTTTTTCGATATGCTCTGTTTCATTAATTATAGTCACGATCTCACCGGGAAATAAGTTAATAGGAAATAGAAATAAGGGCACGCCTATCACCAAGAGACATATAATAAAGACATCGAGAGGTTTCTTGATTTTGAAATTCATAGATTCAAAGATAAGCCTTAATTTTAGCTTTGCATGTCGGACTCAAAAAATGAAATTCATATTAATAAACAGCGCTGGAAAATATTCCTAACGCTTATGGTCCTTATCGTCATTGCAGCCACTTTATTGCTGACCAATAGTTTTGTTTCCAAAATTGCAGAGCGAGAAAAATCAAAAGCGAAACAATGGGTAGAGTCGATTAAAAAGAAAGGTGATTTGGTGCAGTTGAGCAATGCCATTTTTACAGAGCTCAAAAAAAAAGAAAAACAAAAGATCGACCTAGTCGTCGAGGCCCAAAAGATTTTACTAGCAAAGTCTGATTTGTCTATAAATCAAGATGTAAAGTTTTCGCTTTCCATCATACAATCAAATATTGACATTCCGGTGATTCTATTGACTCAGGGTAATGAGGTTATGCAATTTCGGAACATGGATTCATTATTTAATGACCATCAAGCTGAATTTGAGCAAGATTCTATTTGTCAAATTAAGGCCAAAGAATGGACTGAGTTAGGACAGTACCAGCGCATAGAGTATTTAGATGGAGAGTTCCTTCAATTTGTTTTTGGAAACTCTTTTGAATTAGAAAGCCTTCAAAAGAAAAGTGATTTATTGATCGCCTCTTTTAGTGATGAGGTGAAGGATAACAAAGGATTAATACCCGTTATTCTTTGGGACGACTCTACGAAGCTTGTGGAAGCATCTAATATTAGTGCTGACAGTTCTGAGCTAAGAATTCTAAAAGACCAATGGGCACTCCAGAATAAGCCATTAACGTTTGATTTTGGGACAGGTAAAAAGCAGTTGTTTTTTTCCGATAGTGAAGAAGTCGTCTACTTGCAATGGATTCCGTATATCCAATTTTTGGTTTTAGGGTTATTAATCTTTGTTGGCTATTTTCTTTTTTCAACGTATCGTAAAGCGGAACAGAAAAGGGTATGGGCAGGGATGGCCAAAGAAACAGCACACCAGCTTGGGACACCTCTGTCTTCGCTTATGGGGTGGCAGTCGCATTTGGAAAACCTTAAGGTCGACCCCATGGTAACACAAGAAATGAAAAAGGACCTTGTTCGATTGGAAAGAATTACGGACCGTTTTTCAAAAATAGGTTCAGAAGCGAAACTTGAGCAGGAAGACATTAACCAAACCATTGAAAATAACTTAGCATATTTGCGTCCAAGGTTATCTAGCAAAGTGGAGCTTGTTTTTGAAAACAAATCCTTTGAAAGTATTCTTGTTCCTCATAATGCATCATTAATGGATTGGGTTATCGAGAACCTCTGTAAAAATGCAGTTGATGCTATGCAAGGAGTCGGGAGGCTTGTGGTGACTATTTCAAATGAAAAATCGGCGATTGCTATTGATTTTAAAGATTCGGGAAAGGGCATCTCTTCTAAAGACCAAAAGGCTGTTTTTGAGCCTGGGTTCTCAACAAAGAAAAGAGGGTGGGGTCTTGGGCTGGCCCTCGTAAAAAGAATTATTGAGGAGCACCATAAAGGAAAAGTATTTGTTGCAGCTTCTAAAGTTAATCAGGGGACAACGTTTAGAATCCTATTGCCTAAGAATTAAAATCTGTCTTTAATCGGTCAATTACCTCCTTGACTGATAGAATTTCTTTTACATATTCAATCGATGGTCCTGCGCACCAAACCGTTTTATAGGTGGTCGAGAATGCCGCATTTTGCAGACTTTTCATTCCCCTCATAAATGTGATCGCTTTAAACCACTTTTTCAGTTTTTTATTTTTGTTTAAAAACCGTTCAAGGAAATTTTGAGAAGTACCAATCTTGTCAACATATGGTGTGTTAATCACTGTGCAAGGGGTCCCTGAGAGTTTTGTTGTGAACACGATGTCTTTAGCGCCATAATTCACGCATGCATTTTTATAGTCTTCAGAAACTGGAGCTTCTTTAGTCGCAATAAAAATACTACCCATTGAAACGCCATCAGCACCTAAATCCATCATTTCTTTTATGCCTTTACCATCGCCAATACCTCCAGCGGAGATAACGGGAATCGAGCATTCTTTCTTTAAGGCGGGGATGAGCTCAGAAAATGGAGTTGGGCCAGCATGCCCACCGGCTTCCTTATTGACTGCGATGATTGCATCGGCGCCAAGGTCTTCTACTTTTCTGGCATAGGCAGCATCGACAACGTCGCAGAAAACTTTGACATCATATTTCTTTGCCATTGCTATTGTTTCTGCAGGAGAACCTAGAGATGTAATCAAATAAGAGACCTTTTCTTCACAACACACTTTTAGTTGTTGTTTGTATAGAAAGTTGGATTTATTGACAATTAAATTGATTCCAAAAGGGCCATCTACCTCTTTTTTTATACGTCTAATTGCGTCTCTTAATTCATCTACAGTTCTATAGTTTAATGCAGGGATTGCGCCTGTTATTCCATTGCGAATCGCTTGAATAGTCATTTCCTCATTTGAGACCAAAAACATGGGGGCCATGATCACAGGGAAATCAATATTTAACATTTCGCATAAAGAAGCTTTTTTTGTCATTACCTTTGATTTAGTAAAATCAAAAATAAGCAATTATCAAATCGTATCCTACCGTGAGCAAGAAGCAATGGTTTTCAATCCTATTTATGGCCTTGCCTTTAATGGCGCTATCTCAAAACAGAAAATTAACGATCCAAGACTCTGCGCGCTATTCTGTTTCGATGATTTATGAATCGGTAGTGGATATGATTTATTTATATGAGGATTTTCTAGAGGTATCCGTTCTAGGGTATTCAGAGTTTGGCCAAGCAATCCCTATTCTAAAAATAACAGACACATCATCAAAAGCTAAAATGCCCATTTTACTGGTTGGCAACTTGCACGCTCGGGAGTTCTTTAGTTCAAAGTTTGTCTTGAAGTTTTGTAATGAATTTCTATTTTCTTTGGCGAATAGCAATGGGGTTTATCCCTCTGCGAATAAAATTTTAGAAACCTACGATCTTTACCTTATTCCCTTGGCAAATCCCGACGGATTAAAGATTGCACAAGAGGACTGGTCGGGGATAGAGATCTATAAAAAAGAGGTAGATTCCATAAAGCGTATTGGGCCCTATTCGGATTGGAAGGCAAACGGTATAGGCATTGATCTCAATAATAATTTTGATGATGGCAATTTTGAAGTAAAACATGGGCACCTTTTTGAAGAAACGCCTGCTTCTCAGGGGCACAAAGGGGACTATCCATGTCAGGCAAATGAGGTGAGAATTTTACAGGATTTTGTTGATTCAATTGTGCCTTTATTAACTCTTTCATTTCATACCAAAGGAGATGTTCTGTTTTGGGCAGACAAAGGAACGCATGCGCAGTTCGAAGGCCTTGACACAAAGTTAAATACTCGAATTGCTAATAAATGCGGATTTAAAATGGCAAAAGTATCAAGAAATCCAAGGGAATATGGTGCGGGGTTAGAAAATTATATTCGTGCGAAAACAAGACGCATTGGGGTTTGCGTGGAGTTATCTCCGCCGAATGATTTGGTCGCACAGCACCCTTCTCATATGTTTAAGACACTTGTTTGGGATAAATGTCGCGATATGCCAATTCTCTACCTTGAAGAGCTATCAAGGCTTTACCCTAGCTATCGTTACTTGTTTTTAAAGGATTAAGTCAATCCGTGC
>CAJJCU010000006.1 GCA_905182775.1 uncultured Flavobacteriales bacterium | reverse complement strand
AAGAACTAGAAGCCGATAAACCACTTAAAAGAATAGAACCATCAAGGCCACCGCAGTTTAAAGGGTCATTACCCAATTCACTTGTAAATGAGGGCAAGTCATTCACATTCACAGTCATTGTTTCAGTAGTCGCACACTGACCTGCGTCAGGTGTAAAGGTATAGTTTGTGCTTGCCGTATTGTTTACTGCAGGAGACCATGTTCCGCTAATGCTATTGGTAGATGATCCTGGAAGTACTAAAGAAGCCCCACTGCAAATTGGAGATATAGGATTAAAGACGGGTATGGTTAGTGAGTTTATGGATAGGTCAAGTGTTATTATGGAATCACAACCGTTAATTAAGGAAGGAATCGTTGTATTTTGAATCCCTGGAGAATTAAAAGTCAGACCGTTCCACGTGAAAGGCAGTTCATTGGCACAGAGCGTAAGATTTGTAGTGCTTGATGCAGCAGGGTTAACAGTCAGGTTAAGTATCAAAATCGAGTCACATCCTGTCTCTATAGAGCTTAATGTAATGTTTTGGCTACCAGCTGTGTTAAAGGAAAGTCCGTTCCAGTTATAAGGAAGCGCATTATTGCATATTGTAAGGTTGGTTGTGGTCAATGTATTTGGAATCACGGTAACGGTCATGTTCTCGCTGTTTGCGCATTGCGCTATTTCTGGTGTAAAGCTATATGTTGTTGTAAGTAAGTTGTTTATACTTGGACTCCAAATACCTTCAATTCCATTCAATGAAGTTGTGTTTAATGAAAATAATTCTCCCTCACACTGATCTGGTATTTGCGAAAACATTGGAGTAACGGGCGGGCTTACATTGATAAATATATTTTCTTGTATATTCCCACAATTGGTGCTAATAGCTGTCGCTACTACAAATGCTACTGCGTCATTTGTTGATGGTGTGAAGGTTGTATTGAGCGTATTTTCTTCTGAAAAGCTTCCATTGGGCGACGCCCACAAAATACCTGTAGCACTTCCTCCAATTACTGCCGTTAATTCTACACTTTCTCCATTACAAACACTAAGGTTATTTGTAGTTGTTATCGTCGGTTCTTCTTCGTTAATAATCGTGAAATCGAGGTTGTCCTGACACCCGAGGTTATCAGTGATTGTGACGCTATAGGTTTCTGCACAAAGGTTGTTTAGAGATACGGGTGAGGAAGTCGGGTTTTGAGAGATACTTAAATTAGGAGTAAAGCTGTAAGTGTATGGCTCTTGGCCTGATGAAACATCGATGGTAATCGCTCCTTCGCACGTACCGCAAGAATTGGATTGATTTGAAAAACTGAGAACGGGTGATGTCGAGGAATTCGATATATTAACCTGCGCTGTGTCCATGCATCCAATTGAAGATGAAACCGCACAATAATAGATTCCAGCTGCAAGGTTTGTAGCATTTGCAGTATTTTGTCCAATTGGAGCAGATGATGCGTCTAGCCAATTGAAGGTATATGTTCCGGTGGCTCCAGATGGGATTGCTGTTGCTGACCCATCATTCAAGCAAATTTCATCAGTTGACGTTATATCTATGACGAATGGAGTAATGGGTTGACAGCCATTAATAGTATATTGAGAAATGAAGTCATTATTTAAATTGCTGTTTGGGCTTCCAGGTGTTTGGTCATTTCCTAAGCAAGCTCCTGGGTCTCCAGCACAACCTTGCAGCCATTCAGCTTGACTGTATGGGTCATTTCCTGAGAAATAAAACACATCATCTGCACCAGAGCCCGCAAAGTAAATAGTGCTGTTTAAAGAAATATCTCCATAGCTTAGTGAGAAAACTTCACAACCTGTTAAATCCACAAGACGTATACAATCTCCACTGTTTCGCATCCCCATTCGACTCCAATTCCCACCTGAAGTCCATCCTATATTAGGATAATCACAGAATACTGGGCTTGGCGTATTCGGGCTGGTTTCGAAGAGTGTCGTATTTTCAATAGGGATTACGAGTTGGCAATTGCCGTCATTTATATCTAAGTCATCAGGAGGCAGGTCCATATTTGGATCTGAACCGTTGTATATTGTGATCATTGTTCCTAATGGAATGCAGCTCCAAAAGACATCATTAGAAAACCGATTGCATCCACTGGCAATACCAGATGTTCCATGGTAACCATTGTTGTCATCAACAATCCAACCTCTAATATCTAGGCAAGGAGCGCAGTTGTTGTTTGATCCCGTATCCAAAGCAATAAGTTCAATATATTCCTGAGTCCCAGATGGACCATTTGAAAATTCATTGATTATCAGTGATTGGGAATAGAGTGAACAAGTAAAAAAGATTACTGAACTTAAAAGAAAGGATTTTTTCAGAGTGAAGGTTTTCAATTTAATCAAATAGAGTTAGCCTTATAATAGTTGTATTAATGTAAATGTAAACAATCTTATTTTCCCCATAGATCATATTAATTTGTATTGCCGTCTTTTAATAGGATTGGATTCGAATTTTCTTTTTATTTTCGAATCCACTATGAAATTTCTTTACAGTTTTTTATTTCTTCTTTTTGTTGGGCAAGTATCTGCCCAATACCGTCCTCAGAATGGAGTAGCAAAATCTAACCCTAAGAATGTACTCTTAATAAATGCAGTTATCTATGCATCGGCAGATTCTTTTTTTGAGGGTGGATCTATCCTTATCGAGAATGATCGAATTGTCGAGGTAGCTAAAAAAATCAAAGCCCCAAAGGGAACTTTGGTTATTGACTTGGAGGGTAGGACTGTGCTGCCTTCGTTTATAGAGCTGCATTCTAATGCCGCTGTGAAGTTTGACAAACAAGCTGAAAAGCAGAACAGGTTTCGACCACAAACAGAGTCTTTAAAACCAACTTCTTTTTATTGGAACGAGTCAATTCACCCAGAAATAGACGCTAGTGAATTTTATGTTTCAGATATTAAAAAAATGCGAAAATTGAATCGTTTTGGATTCGGTTATTGTCTTTCTCATATTACAGATGGTATTGTTAGAGGTTCTGGAATCTTAATTTCAGCTGACGGAAGGTTGTTGTCAAAGGATATTATCGATGCAAAGGCGGCGTCTTTCTTTTCCCTTTCTAAAGGGGATTCTAAGCAAAGCTATCCTTCCTCTCAAATGGGGGCAATTGCTTTGTTGAGACAGTCGTTCTATGATCTAAAATATTACCGAGAGTCCAACCCATCCTTTACAGACTTGTCTATGGATAGTTGGAGTGAGCAAGAGGGATTGCCCAAGTTTTTTAAAACCGATGATAAATGGGAAATCCTACGTGCGTCTAAAATAGCCAAAGAATTTGGGCAAGATTTCATCTATTTTGGTTCCGGAAATGAATATGAGGCAGCTGATGCTCTAAAAGAAGAGAATGCTAGGATTGTTCTTCCAATAGTATTTCCTGATGCTTTTGACGTTTCTGATCCATATATATCAAGGTTAATTCCCTTAAGTCAGCTCAAGCATTGGGAACTGTCAATCATGAATTACAAAGAGCTCTTACAGCGAGGGATACCAATAGCTATAAGTGCTGAAGGGCTTAAAGATTCAAAACAATTTTGGACCAACCTTAGACAGATCATGGCGACAGGAGTCACCAAGCTAGAGATCCTAAATTCATTAACTGCAGTTCCAGCATCATTTTTAGGTAAAAGCAAGGATATAGGTACGGTTGAGTCAGGTAAGTATGCGAGCTTTTCTATTTACGATTCAGATCCTTTTGAAAATAAGACGGCTCAAATAAATGCAGTTTGTTTAAAAGGGGAAATGGTGGAATTAAACCCTTTCAATTCGATATCATTAGCAGGTGCTTATGATCTTAATATTGACGGCTTAAGAAGAAGGTTAGTGCTTACGGGACCAGATACAAAGCCAACATGTTTTGCTTATTCATTAGATAACGAGTATAAAGTTATTGACTCTACTAAAAGTAAGGCAGATTTTAAGATTTCCAGAAATGACATCACCATCAAATTCCTTAAAAACAAGAAAACAGACGCAATCGTTTTACAAGGGAAGATATCCAATAATGGATCCATTATAGAAGGAGATGCTATTCTTTCAGCTGGGGAGTGGAAGAAATGGTCTGCATTAGCTGTTTTAGCCAAAAAAGAAGACCCAAAAAAAACAGTTTTAGATACGTCATGGGTGGGTTCATGTTGGTCCCCTAATATGGCATATGGCTTTGACTCTTCCTTGGTTTCTATTAAAACGGTATTTCGAAATGCGACTGTATGGACCAATGAAGCTGATGGAATTATTACGGGTGCTGATGTACTTGTTGAAAATGGAAAAATAGTCAAAGTTATTAAGGATAGTGAGCTTGTATTTAGAGATGCGAAAATCATCGATGCAACAGGACTGCATTTGACCTCTGGAATTATTGACGAGCATTCGCATATTGCAATTTCAAAGGGCGTAAATGAATCCGGTCAGGCTGTTTCAGCAGAAGTAAGCATTTCGGATGTAGTGAATCCTGATGATATTAATATTTACCGCCAACTCTCGGGTGGTGTCACTTGCTCACAGCTTCTTCATGGTTCTGCGAATCCTATTGGGGGTCAATCTGCAATTGTAAAATTGAAATGGGGTGCTCAGCCTAATGAAATGCTCATTGATGGCGCTGATGGGTTTATTAAGTTTGCCTTAGGGGAGAATGTCAAACAATCAAATTGGGGCAGTTTTAATACGCTTCGCTTCCCTCAAACAAGAATGGGCGTGGAGCAGGTGTTTTACGATGGTTTTCATCGGGCTCGATTGTATAAAAAAGAGTGGGAAGCCTTCAATAAAAAAGAAAGAGGTAAATCGATTTTGGCGCCAAGAAGGGATTTAGAACTAGAAACCTTATGTGAGATTTTAGATTCTAAGCGATTTATTACTTGTCACTCTTATGTTCAGTCTGAAATTAACATGTTGATGCATGTCGCTGATTCTATGGGATTTAGAGTAAATACCTTTACCCATATTCTTGAAGGTTACAAGCTCGCTGATAAGATGAAGCAACATGGAGCTGGAGGTTCAACTTTTTCCGATTGGTGGGCCTATAAATATGAGGTTAACGATGCTATTCCTTATAATGCCTCATTGATGGCTGAGGCCGGTGTTGTCGTAGCGATTAATTCTGATGACGCAGAGATGGGACGCCGCTTAAATCAAGAAGCTGCAAAATCAGTTAAGTATGGAGGTATGTCTCAAGAGTCGGCTTGGAAAATGGTGACGCTAAACCCAGCGAAACTCCTGCATTTGGATGACCGGATGGGGAGTATTAAGGAAGGTAAAGACGCAGATTTGGTCCTTTGGTCAGCGAATCCGTTATCGATTATGGCTAAGGTTGAAAAAACAATGATTGAAGGAAAGATTTATTACGACAGGGATCGGAATTTTGACCTTGAACAAAGAAACACCCTTGAGCGCGCGAGGATTATACAAAAAATGGCTTTAG
>CAJJCU010000005.1 GCA_905182775.1 uncultured Flavobacteriales bacterium | reverse complement strand
GATAATGGGATATTTTGCGCACGATACGGCTGTTTTAGATGATGGGGCAATGATTGGTTCGGGAACCAAAATTTGGCACTTTTCACATATTATGTCCAATTGTACTATTGGTGAAAATTGTAACATTGGTCAGAATGTGGTGATTTCTCCAGATGTTATTTTGGGTAAAAATGTAAAAGTTCAGAATAACGTTTCTATCTATACAGGTGTCGTCTGTGAAGAGGATGTTTTTCTTGGCCCCTCAATGGTTTTCACCAATGTCATTAATCCAAGAAGCGGTGTAAATAGAAGAGGGACGTATTCAAAGACGACGGTTAAGAAAGGGGCTAGTATTGGTGCTAATGCAACAATCGTATGTGGTCATGATATCGGTGAATATGCATTTATTGGTGCTGGTGCGGTTGTTACTAAAAATGTTCCTGCTTATGCTTTATTGGTTGGAAATCCTGCCCGTCAAATCGGTTGGATGAGCGAATTTGGTCATCGTTTAGAATTTGATTCAAATGGTTTGGCTATATGTCCTGAAAGTAATGATCAGTATCAGTTGTTTAATAATGATGAAGTTAAAAAAGTGTAGTTATGTCTAACAATACAAAAGTGAAATTTGCAGTTGTCGGTGCTGGCCATATTGGCAAGCGACATGCAGAGATGATTAAACGAGAGGACGAAGCCGAGCTTGTGGCCTTAGTGGACTGTAGGACAAAAGAAGAGTGTCAAGCCGAAACATTTGATGTCCCATTTTATTCCTCTCTAGAGGAGTTATTAAAGAGTGGGATAGAATTTGATGTAGTTAATATTTGTACCCCAAATGGCCTCCACGCGAAACAATCTTTACTTGCATTAAATAGTAAAAAACATGTGGTTTGTGAGAAGCCAATGGGGTTAACCAAGGACTCTTGTGAACAAATTATATTTAAGGCACTTCAGGTTTCGAGGCAGGTTTTCTGTGTTATGCAAAACAGATATTCCCCACCATCAGAATGGATTAAATCAATTGTTTCAGAGGGTGTGTTAGGAGATATTTTCATGGTACAACTAAATTGCTATTGGAATCGTGATGATCGGTATTACAAAGCAGGAGGCTGGAAGGGTACCCAAGATATGGATGGAGGAACCTTATTCACCCAGTTTTCTCATTTTATAGATATTATGTACTGGTTGTTTGGTGATATTGATAACATTCAGGGAAAATTTAAAGATTTTACACACCAGAATTCGACGGATTTTGAAGATTCAGGGTTTGTGAGCTTTGATTTTGTCAATGGCGGAATGGGTTCATTGAATTATTCTACCTCTATTGCAAATCAGAATTTAGAATCCTCTATGACGATTATAGGTAAAAATGGAAGTGTGAAAATAGGTGGGCAGTACATGAATGAGGTTGAGATTTGTAATATTAAAGATTACGAAATGCCAGAGCTAAAAGCATCCAATCCAGCAAATGATTATGGCCCATATAAAGGTTCTGCCGCAAATCATAATTATGTGATATCTAATGTTATTGATGGTATTAAGGGGAGACAGTCTCCGACCACAAATGCATTAGAAGGTTTGAAGGTTGTGGAAATAATAGAAAGAATATACAAGGTTAGAAACGAAAATAAAAAGAGAGATGAGTGATTTGATTTATGATAGAATGTTAAAAGGTGATGCTAAACTTGCAGTCATAGGCTTAGGTTATGTTGGTTTACCCATAGCGCTTGATTTTGCTAGACAAATCAAAGTAGTTGGATTTGATATAAACCAAGCGCGTGTCGATATGATGAAGAATAATATTGACCCGAGTAATGAACTCGTAGCAGAAGATTTTGACGGGTGTGACATATTATTTAGTGCAGACATCAATGATTTAAAGGATGTTGAGTTTTTTATTGTTGCGGTTCCTACACCTATTGACGATGCTAATTTGCCGGATTTAACGCCACTTTTAGGTGCAAGTAAGACGGTAGCAAAGGTGTTGAAAAAAGGTGACTATGTTGTATATGAGTCTACCGTATATCCGGGTTGTACTGAAGAAGATTGCATTCCCGTTTTAGAGGAGGGGTCAGGCCTTAAGTTTAAAGATGATTTTAAAGTGGGCTATTCTCCCGAGAGAATTAATCCGGGAGACAAAGTACATACCTTACAAAATGTAGTTAAAGTTTCATCGGGATGTTGTGATGTATCCTCTGAGGAAATCGCAAAAACATATGAGCTTGTTGTGGGTGCTGGTGTTCACCGAGCACCAAGTATTAAAGTCGCTGAAGCTGCAAAGATTATTGAAAATACACAAAGGGATGTGAATATTGCCTTGATTAATGAGCTGTCGATTATATTTAATAAATTGAACATCAATACTTTTGATGTTCTTGAAGCTGCGGGAACGAAGTGGAATTTTCTGAAGTTTTCACCAGGATTGGTAGGTGGTCATTGTATTGGTGTTGATCCATATTATTTAACGCACAAAGCACAGCAGGCGGGATACCATGCTAAAGTGATTACAAGTGGACGTTACGTTAATGATTCTATGGGATTTTATATTTCAAAACAGACTGTTAAAAAAATTCTAGCCCAAGGGAAGCATATTCAGGATGCCAAAGTATTGGTTATGGGAGCTACATTTAAAGAAGATGTTTCAGATATTCGAAACTCCAAAGTAATTGATATTGTAAACGAGTTAAAGTCCTTTCAGGTGAAGGTCGATTTGGTTGACCCACATGCCAGTTCTGATGAAATGGAAAGAGAATATGGGATCCCTCTTGTAGGCGCTATTAGAAATGATTATGATGCTGTTATTGTAGCTGTTAATCACGCGGCATATCTAGAACTAGATGAAGCTTACTTCCAGTCTATTTTGAAAGATAAAAACGGAGTTTTTGTTGATGTCAAGGGAATTTACAAAGACCAGATGAATGAGTTAGAATACTGGAGCTTGTAACATGAATAAAAGAAAGATCTTAATCACTGGCGGAGCAGGGTTCATTGGTTCTCATGTCGTGAGACGCTTTGTTCGGAACTATCCAAATGACCATATAATTAACGGTGATGCCTTGACTTATGCAGGTAACCTTGAAAACCTTAGTGATGTTGATGGTGCGTCTAATTATTTTTTCGAGAAATTAGATATTACCAATATTGATGCGGTTCGTGAGGTTTTTGAAAAGCATGAGATTTCTGATGTCATTCATTTAGCAGCAGAATCTCATGTAGACCGATCCATTGAGGGGCCAATGGAATTTGTGATGTCAAATGTAGTTGGAACGGTGAATCTTTTGAATGCTGCAAAAGAATTCTGGAAATCCGGTGAGCATATTTTTCATCATGTGTCCACGGACGAGGTTTATGGATCTCTAGGGGATGATGGCTTGTTTACCGAAGAGACATCGTACGATCCTCGAAGTCCTTATTCTGCTTCAAAAGCATCTTCTGATCATTTTGTGAGAGCTTACTTTCATACCTATGGTTTGCCTGTGAAAATTTCAAACTGTTCAAATAACTATGGTAGTCATCATTTTCCAGAGAAATTAATTCCATTGATGATTCACAACATCTTAAATAATAAACCTTTACCTATTTATGGAAAAGGAGACAACATTAGAGACTGGTTGTGGGTGGAGGACCATGCGAGTGCGATTGATAAAATATTCTCTGAGGGCAGGTTAGGTGAAGCTTATAATGTCGGTGGGCTAAATGAATGGACAAACATCGAGCTTGTTCGTTTCCTTTGTCGATTGATGGATGAAAAATTAGGTCGAAAATCAGGAGAGTCAGAGAAATTGATTACCTACGTTAAGGACAGAGCAGGCCATGATAAACGATATGCTATTGATGCAACAAAACTTGAAAATGAATTGGGGTGGAAGCCATCCATTACTTTTGAGGAAGGACTATCTAAAACAGTTGACTGGTATTTAGACAATTCGGAATGGGTAAATAAGGTTACGAGTGGTTCTTACAAGGATTACTATGAAAACATGTACGGTAATCGAACATAATGGGCTTATTCGGCAACATATTTAAAAAGAAAGAGGTCTTACCCCCGTTTGATTTAGGTCGCTTGAAAGTCGATATGCATTCCCATCTGATCCCTGGTATTGATGACGGCGCGCAAGATATGGATCAATCCATAGCTATGCTTGCTAAATTTCAAAACTTGGGCTATAAGAAAGTTGTGACTACGCCTCACGTAATGACGGATTCATTTCCAAACACAAGCGAAACGATTCTCAATGGTTTAGCGGCATTAAGAGCAGAAGCTAAATCAGTTGGTTTAACGATTGAAATAGAAGCGGCAGCTGAATATTATTTTGATGAAACCTTAATGCCTAAAATTGCAAATAAAGAATTGCTCACCTTTGGCGATAACTATGTTTTAGTAGAATTTGCCTTTCATTCTCCTCCTCAGTTTTTAGACCAGTTATTTTTCGAATTAAAATCTAATGGATATAGACCTGTCGTTGCTCACTTTGAGCGCTACATGTATTATTTAGGTAAAATTGATGAAGCCGTTGAGTGGAGAAAACAGGGTATAAATATTCAAATAAATCTAAATTCATTATCTGGTCAGTATGGTCCTGATATTAAAAAGCAAGCTGAACGATTAATTGATGCTGGTGAATTTGATTTTGTCGGAACAGATTGCCATAGAATTGAGCATTTAATGTTATTAGAAGACAACTTAAGTAATCCTTACCTGCATAAGGTAGGTAACTACTTGGTTAAAAACTTGGTGATATGAGGTTACATTTAATTCGGCACGCAAACGCGGAGATTTCAGCAGTATCTGGAAAAGATTTTCACAGGAGTCTTTCCGAGAAAGGCTTATTACAATGTAAAAAAACCAAATCTCTTTTATTGAATTTATCCTGGTCTCAAAGAGAGGTACAAGCTTTTTCTTCTTCTGCTTTAAGGACAAAAGAGACCGCTAATTTACTTTTTGACCAACAATTCGATTTCTCCTTTCATGAAGACCTTTACCTATGTTCAGTTTCAAACCTTATGGACTTTATTTGGGGATTGAAAACACACTGTGACATTATTCTTGTTGGGCATAACAATGGATTGTCTGATTTAGCCTCTTATTTTACTGAAAAAAACGTTTTCATGAAAACAGGCGCTGTGATTTCAATTGAGTTCCCACTTACTTCTTCTGAGGAACTCTCGAAAGGTTTGGGTGAAATAACCTACGCACACAGATGTAATATAGATGCATACCCAATCAATTAATGAGGGATTTCAATGATGTTAAAAACAGAGTTAGAGCGTAGATTTGGTGTTGTCAAAACTATAATTTGGAGAGAGAAGGAGTTTTACCTTGTCACTATTCCAGAGATAAGAGATTGTCAAATATTGATGACATCTAAGCTTCATCATTATGAGATGGTCAATCCAAAAGAGCCATCTGAAAGCAAGTGTTTTGAATTGTTTTTTTGCCTACCGAATTATTGGTCTGAAAGCGATCTTAAAAACAATGAATGGACTCATTCTATCATGGATCAGCTAATGACTTATGTCATCGATCATAAAACGTGGTTTGGTGATGGGCATACAATGCAAATAAAGAATGAAAATGGTGCTTTGTCATGGCCATTAAATCAATCCCATTGTATGTTATCAACTCCAATTTTATTGCGAGACGAATTAAAAACAATAGATTTAGGAGACAAACAGGTTTCATTTTTATCAATTATGCCTCTGTTTAAACAGGAATTTCAATTCAAGCAGGCTTACGGCACAAATAAGCTTTTAGAGCTATTTGAGCAGCGTCAAGTTACAGAAAGAATCGATGGTTTTAGAACGAACTTGGCTAAGTCACGTTGGAGGCGAATATTCGGATAATGAAGGACACCCATTATAGAGCTCATCTTGCTTTGTTTTTTGTTAATGTTCTATATGGAGCAGGGCATCTTATAGCAAAAGGGGTAATGCCTGCATTCCTAACACCATCTGTTTTTATATTTCTTAGGGTGAGCGGAGCCGTTGTGTTTTTTTGGACCGTATGTTTGCTACTTCGAAAAACACAGATCAAAAAGCAGGATATTCCTCGGTTTATTTTGTGCGGAATATTTGGTGTTGCTATGAATCAATTGTTCTTTTTTCATGGTTTAAACCTTTCCTCATCTATTAACTCTGGAATCATCATGAGCATGAATCCGATTATGGTTGCTATTCTTTCATTTTTTATACTCAAAGAACAACCCTCAGTATTGAGAATAAGCGGAATTATTATTGGTGCAACAGGAGCTGTTCTTCTTACGCTACAAGGTTCTTCTCAGGCTGGAGAATCGATGCTCGGAGACCTCTTCCTATTCATTAATGCAATTTGTTATGCGTTTTACTTGGTGCTTGTTAAGCCCTTAATGACTAAGTACGCTCCCATAACCGTGATCACCTGGGTGTTTACTTTTGGTTTGTGCTTTGTCTGCATATTCCCGTCTACAATTCCTGATTTAATGGCGACTAATTTCTTGAGCTTTCCATTAGAAATCTACTTGAAAATAACCTATATCGTTATTGGCGTTACATTTTTGACTTATTTATTGACCATATATGGTTTGAAGTACCTTAGCCCTACCATCTCAAGTTCCTATATTTATTTCCAACCTGTATTGGTCGTTATCTTTGCTTTCTTATTTTCCTATCTTAACTGGTCGGCAGACTATACGGATACGATTACATTAAAGAAAATGGCGTTTATGCTCTTAATCTTTACGGGGGTCTATTTGACCTCTCGATCATCAAATAAAAGCGTATGAAAAACAGTTTAATTCTTTCTATTGCCTTGTTCTTTTTCACGGGGCTATTTTATGCTCAAAAAAGAGAGATTGGAGCACAAGATTACAGAAGCTGGAAGAAGCTTTCTAGTTCAAAATTATCTAAAGACGCTTCTTTAATTGGCTATCAAGCAGCTCCGATTGAAGGTGATGGCGTCTTGTACCTATATCAAAACACAAACG
The DNA here is from genome assembly GCA_905182775.1 of uncultured Flavobacteriales bacterium. Lineage (GTDB taxonomy): Bacteria > Bacteroidota > Bacteroidia > Flavobacteriales_D > Crocinitomicaceae > UBA952. Next base: position 3,907 of record CAJJCU010000005.1, on the reverse strand, counting down.
GACAGCTCGATTCATTTAGCAGGGGAGAGGGCCTTTACTTCAGTGCAGATAATTCCTTGGCAGTTTTTAAAATCAAACCGGGTTTTGATACGCTTAGGGCATTAAAGTTTGAAAAGGTTAAAAAAAGTAAATTGCCATTGGATACGCTATGTATCATTGATTTCAAAACGAATAAGACCGATAAGATTCCAAATTTAAAGAAATACACACTTTCTAAAAACGGGAATACACTCTGTTACCTATCCCGCCAAACGACTTTGAAAAAGAAAGGTTGGATGGCCGCTTTCTCTAAGCCTAAAAAAGGAAAAAAGAAAAATGTTTTAAAAGTTTACACCTCGTATCCAAATCTTTTCTTGGAGCTAAATGATGTCGTTGATTTTAAATTATCCATTGATGGCAATAGGCTTGGTGTTCTTCAGAAAGTCATTGTTGATAAGCTGGTGAATTACAACGTAAATGTCTACGATCTAAGATCGATTAACCCGATTAGAGAATTTGATGCCGCTGAAAAATTTCAGCTTTCAGGTTGGAGCAAGTCTGGGGGTAAATTTGCTTTTTTTCAGCTTTCAGATTCGAGCTTGAAAAATCATGAACTCCATGTTTACAATTTAAAATCAAATAAATCCACGTTAATTGGTCCTTCATTACTAGCGAATCTATTTGGGGATAGCCTTCCTTCAGTTCATCAACCGCCATTGTTTTCGAAAAACGAGGATTATATGGTTTTCGGGCTTACAAAAGCCTTAATTAAAGAGCCGGAGGATTCCTTAATGGTTGAAGAACGTTTTAGTGTTGATGTTTGGCATTATTTGGATAAGAAAATCCAACCACAGCAATTAAAAGATCTAAAAAGACTAAAGAAAAAGTCTGATTGGTTCGTCTATTCCTTTACGGACTCTGAATTAAAGAAGCTAAACAATGATACGCTTCAGCTGCGATTTAACGATGAATTTGAATCGATGTATCATTTGTCTTATTCAAATGAGTCATACGCTGTTGCCTCTCAGTGGTCATATCCTTGGCCCAAAGATGTTTATCGGGTTGATTTAAAGACTGCAGAACATAAACTGTTATTGGAGCAGGTTCGCTATGGTGGAGAACTGTCTCCTGACGGTTCGATTTATACTTTTTTCAATCCTGAAAAAGGGCAGCGAATGGCTTTGCGCATTCCTAGTATGGATACGTTATGTCTAACCTGTGAAATCGATGCTGTTAAATGGAGCCGAGATAAAAATGGATTACCTGCTCTTGCAGGGCCCTTAGAGAGTTATGGATTTTCTAGATCAATGCGCTATTACTTCCAATCTGAGCGGGATCTATGGTATTTTGATTTCTTAGCAGATACTCTGGTTTGTTTGAGTCATTTAGAAGGAAACTCCAGAAACATTAAGCTCTCTTTAAGGAAAAAACATTCAGATAGTTCCTTTGTTGATGTATTAGATACTTATGTAACGGGCTTTAATAAGGCTAATAAGGGAATGCATGTATTTAGTTGGTTGCAGCATGAAAATCATCTAGACTTGGTTGAAAATTTAAATTCTCCGCATCAGTTGATTGAACTCAAGTGGTCAGATGACGGAGAGAAAACGCTTTTGCGTCGGTCTTCCATTCAAGAGTATCCAGACTTATATCTTTCAGATTCGAAATTTAAAAGCTTTCAACGTTTATCACAAATCAATCCTCAACAAGGGGAATTAAAATGGCCGACAGTTGAACTTATGTCATGGATGAGCTATGATTCAATAACGCTAGAAGGATTGGTATATCTGCCGGAATCTTATGATACCGCCCGGAAATATCCGATGTTGATCTATTATTACGAACTTAATTCTGACAACCTGCACCGATACCGTTCACCTCGCCCCTCTGCAAGTATTATTAACCCTGTAGAGTGCGCTTCTAAGGACTATATTGTTTTTGTTCCTGATATTAGGTATAAAGAAGGCTATCCCGCGAGATCGGCCTACGATGCCGTGATGAGCGGTACTGATTTTATGCTCAAGAATTATGCGATAGATTCCACAAAGATGGGCCTTCAGGGGCAGAGTTGGGGCGGATATCAAACGGCACAGTTGATTACAATGACAAAACGCTATGCTGCGGCAATGGCGGGAGCTCCAGTGAGTAATATGTTTTCGGCCTATGGGGGTATTCGATGGGGTTCAGGGATTAATAGGCAATTTCAGTATGAAGCGACCCAAAGTCGAATAGGAAAGACCATTTGGGAGGCCCCTGAATTGTATTATGAAAACTCACCCATATTTCATCTTCCTAAAGTTGAAACTCCATTGTTGATTATGCACAATGACGCTGATGGCGCTGTTCCTTGGTACCAAGGCATTGAAATGTACAACGGAATGAGAAGGTTAGGGAAACCATGCTGGATGCTGGTCTATAATAAGGATGGTCATAACCTGAGAAAGCTTCCGAATAAGTTTGATTTAAGTATTCGAATGAACCAGTTTTTTGACCATTATCTTAAAGGCGAACCCATGCCTATATGGATGCGTCATGGCATACCTGCGATTCAAAAAGGAATTAAAAATGGTTATGGATTCGATGAGAGATAAGTTTATTATTCTTTCTTTTTCTTTCGTTTTGATTGGGATTGGTGTGTTGAGCTTAATGCCTCCTACATCTGCAATCGAGCTGGGCGAACACGATAAATGGAATCACTTTATCGCGTACCTCATTCTTGCTTTGAATTGGTGCTTCATCAAGAATAAGCGAAACTTCTTTTTCTTGGGCCTAGTGTTTTGTGCCTGTTATGGTTTATTGCTTGAATACTTTCAAGGTTTTGTACCTGGAAGAGTTCCTTCGTGGCTTGACGCTTTGGCCAATACAGGAGGTGTTGTGACAGGGTTTTTAATCTATAGCATCACGAAGACGACAAGAGGCTAGTCATTGGTTGCATTGTCGTATTCTAAAATATCTCCAGGCTGACAATCAAGGGCTTCGCATATGGCTTCAAGTGTAGAAAACCTGACTGCTTTGGCTTTTCCTTTTTTGAGGATGGAAAGGTTTGCGATGGTTACACCTACTTTTTCTGACAATTCAGTTAGACTCATTTTCCGCTTTGCCAGCATCACATCTAAGTTGATTACGATACTCATAATTAAATCGTTAATTCGTTGGCTTCTTTGAGCTTTGCTCCTTCCATAAAAATGTGAGATAGGACCCAAAAAATCAATGCAATAATAAGCACACCTGGCCTATCGAAAGATGTAGCATCAAATGTAAATGCCATTGTTGATCCAGCTCCCTGTGTCGCATCAAATATTTCGGGGCCGAACATTACACTTATAACCACTCCGATGATGATCTTTATAAAGAACACTGCCGCGAGTAAATATGAAATCACCTTCAAGTTTTTAATCGTTTTTAAATCGAAATAACGACCCTCATATACCAACTTCATGAAACGTTTGAAATAAAAGAATATGATGAGGACTGACGATAGCACTGTCAGGGAAGCAAGAAAAAGTCCAGCTTTTATAGAAGCGGGGACTTCATTGAAATTTTCATAAGTATGATCAGTGCCAAATATATCAAATGATATCTCTCCGGAGAGACTTCCTCCAAATGCAATATAGCCTAAAAAGCATAGGACGATTACTGATATAATAGAAGTAAACCAAAAGAAGAAATTGGTGATAAAATAGATCAAGCGTATACTTCTTGGGGTGTGGTGTTTTTCCATTTTTATTTTTTACAAACATAGTTATTTTTTATTGATAAACAATAAAATAAACATGAAAAACAATAAATATTAATCATTAAACAACAAATATTTTTTTTAACGGCGCGTCTAGAGAAAGTTGGAAATTAGCTTTAGACATTGTTGTGTGTAGTTATTATTAATTATTAAGTTTATTTATGGTCCCCAATAATCAAAATGGAAAATAGT
>CAJJCU010000004.1 GCA_905182775.1 uncultured Flavobacteriales bacterium | reverse complement strand
TGACCTCTTTGAAATCAAGAAACAAACTATTTAGGCCGATTAATGAAACATTGCTCCCTTCTTGTATTTGTTTTTGTAATGAAAGGATCGCATGTTTTTCTTTTTTATAGCCGCTCGCAGAAATTTCTAAGGAATCATCGCCTTGTTTGGTTTGAATTCTAAAGTGACCTATAGAGTCAGAAAGTGTAGCTTTTTTTGATGGGAAAGCCTTAATCGTAGCAAACGGGATTGCCTCTTTTGTCCTTAGATCAATGACTTTCCCCGTTAAGTCTAAGGATTGTGAGCGTGCTAAAATAGACAGGCCAAGAAACAAGAATAAGATGATGTTTTTTATCATATTCTGTTATTTCGCAGCGCGAACTACTCTTTTTGATATTATAATACCTATTTCGTATAAAAAGAAAATAGGAATAGACACGATCACTTGAGAAATGATATCCGGGGGGGTGATGACGGCTGATAGAATCAAAATTGTAACAATGGCATGCTTTCTATATTTAATTAAAAACTCGGGGCCAAGAAGCCCTATTTTCGTTAGTAAATAGGTTACAACAGGCAGTAGGAAGAACAAGCCAGTATAAAAAACTGTAGAAATAATCATACTCATGTAGGAGCTGATTGTAAAGTCATTTCTAATCTCGCTAGAAATCTGATAGGATCCAAAAAACTGAATACTTAGAGGTGCTACGACATAATAACCAAATAAGATCCCTATGAAAAACAGGACACTTACATAAAAAACAATACCTCTTGCTAAATTTTTCTCTTGAAACTTGAGCCCTGGTTTAAGAAAAGCCCAGATTTGATAAAAAATAAATGGAAACCCTAAAACAATACCACCCATAAAGCTCATCATCAGCGCGTAGCCAAATTGACCTGATACAGTCATGCTCTGCAGTTGTACAGGAATGTCTTCCACACAAGTCCCAAACCATTCACAGATCATTCTAAATGAGAAAAAATCTTTTTTCTTCATGGACATGAACACGTTGTTCATGATCCATTCTTGATAGGTCCAAATGACAATACCAATAATCAAAACAGCAATTGCAGAACGGACAAGTCTCCACCTGAGCTCCTCAAGATGCTCAAGAAATGACATTTGGTCTAAATTTGTTTTGCTTTTTTGGTCTTTCAATGTCTTTGTTAATGTGGTGCAAATTTAACCAAAAGGCAGCACAAACCCTCAATATCTATAAATCTAGATAAAACACATGCAAGAACGTAAAACGTTTACGATGTGTAGGTATAGATTTGTTTTAAAATTAAGAACTATGCCAAAATTTCAAATTCAAAAGTTAGAATTCAATTCCTTCAATGACTGGATTAGTTTGCAGGGAAATATTATTAAAGGATTTTTAAAAAGCGAGTATACACTCAAGATCGATGTTTCACAAACAAACAGAATCTTGAATGCAATACAGAAGATTAACCCGGATGTTTCTATATATGATTATCTGGTATCCTATACGGATAAAGATTATAGCGAATATAAGTTCAACTTTGAAGAGATTTCAGGTAAGGAGCTCTCTTTTTCAGAGTTGCAATCCGAAACGCAATCCCAGGATTTTAAAATGATTCGTGCTTAGGGTTGAATAAAGACCGTTTCTTCATTGACTTGCTCAGGTTCTATTTTGATAATCCCCTGTCCAACCTTGTTGAGCATTTGAGCTTTAATATCTAATACGGCAACACCTGCTTGACCTAGCTGGTAAATCTCATTATAATTAAAAGTCGCTAATCCTCCTGCATTTGTATAGGCCGTATCATAAACAGCTACGATTTGAACTGGTGGATTTTGAGTATTTGTTCCATAAAGAACAACCATTGCGCCTTCTACGACGGCATTACTTTCGTCACGTACATAAATGTTTGCAATCGTATCCCCTTTTTTCTTGCAAGAAGTCATTCCTGAAAGAGTTATTAAAATAAGGGCAAAAGGTATTAAAAGGTGCTTCATTTTCATGATGACTTAGTTTGGTAAGTATATAGTTTCTACAGATGTTGTATGAATACGACAGCGGGTATATCCGCTGGCTTCTTTTGTGTTTGATTTAACCAATATGTCGAAATAACCGGTCGTGTTTTCAGGTCCTGATTTATCAAAATATTCGTTCATGTCAAATGTCGTAAACCCCGAGCTATTTGTGTAGGTCGTATCTACATACTCAAGTGTCGCAGGATTCGACTGTTGATCTCCAATAATAATAACCTTCGCGCCATAAACCAATTGATTGGTTGAGGAACGAACAAAAACTTTAAGTATAGCCGGATCTTTATTCGTGCATGCTGTTAAAACAAGCATGGCTAATATGAAGCTAATTGGTAAAAAATTTTTCATTTTTCTAGTTGTTGGCATCAAAGTTAAGTTAAATATTTTTCATTCTATACGTATCAATTCTAAAAGTGTTACTGAAGAACAAAGTCAATTTTATTATTGGTTTCTTCTAACAGATTTATGGTTCCTTCCGTACTCAGGCCGTCTTTTTGAATAAGTACCTCAACAATCGCTACTCCAGATTGTCCAGGGTTGTAGATGTCATTCATATTAAAAAACGCAATTCCATTGCCATTGGTTGCTTCTGTAAAGTCAATTAAAAGCGGAGTGCCCTCTGTGTTTTCTGGTGGTACGCCCTTCACTTTTACGGTTGCTCCTGCAAGCGCTGTTCCAGAACCGTTGTTGACTTGTACTGTCAGGCTTGTCGTATTTGTTTTGTAGCAAGATGCTAGAGACATAAGCAGACAAAACAAGAAACAAGGAAATCGGTATGGCATTAAAAACTGTTTTTGTTGTACTTTTGTTATAATACATTTAACCTCTTTATAAAGTTACAGGAACGACGCAATGATTGAACAGATTCAAAAAATTAAAAATGAATTATCGAGTTATGAATTCAAAGCATCTGATGCCGCTGAAAAGTTTAGAATTCATTTTTTAGGCTCCAAAGGAGCGATAAAGGGCTTGTATTCTTTGCTTCGTGACGTTCCCAACGATCAAAAAAAAGAGTGTGGACAGCAGATAAATGCCTTAAAGGAAGAGGCAGAACAATTACTTGAACAAGCTAAAAAACAAACCTCCAATACCGAAACAAAAGGAGCTAAGGAGGATTTAACAAAGCCAACAGAAACCAAACTGGGAAGCCATCACCCCTTATCGATCATTCGAAGGGAGATTATTGATGTTTTTAGAAAAATTGGTTTTTCCGTTTCTGAAGGTCCTGAAATCGAAGATGATTGGCATAACTTTTCTGCACTGAATTTCCCGCCGGAGCATCCAGCGCGAGATATGCAGGATACTTTTTTTATTGAAAAAGGGGAGAATGAAATCGCATTAAGGACGCATACGAGTTCTGTGCAGGTGCGCGTCATGGAAAATAGTACTCCGCCAATTCGAACAATATCTCCAGGACGGGTTTATCGTAATGAGGCGATATCCGCAAGAGCCCATTGTTTTTTTCATCAAATTGAAGGCTTGTATATTGATGAGGGTGTCTCATTTGCTGATTTGAAGCAGACCTTATTGTTTTTTGCTCAAGAAGTATTTGGTGAAAAAACTAAAATACGTTTGCGGCCTTCTTATTTCCCGTTCACGGAGCCAAGCGCTGAGGTGGATGTGTCTTGTACCATTTGTAAATCAAAAGGGTGTAACGTTTGTAAGTATACTGGATGGTTAGAGATTTTAGGTTGTGGTATGGTTGACCCTAATGTCTTAGAAGCTTCTGGTATCGATTCGAAAAAGTATTCTGGTTTTGCTTTTGGAATGGGCGTTGAGCGTATTGCGCAACTCAAATACAAGGTCAACGATTTAAGGATGTATTCAGAAAATGACATTCGATTTCTTGATCAATTCAAATCAACATTATAATGGCCTGGCAAGAGATTAATAAAGTAGAAACGATTGAAAGTTTTGTGGCTGAAGAAAAACCTCAGCTCATTTTTAAGCACAGCCCAAGGTGCGGTATTTCCTCAATGGTTCTTAGAAGATTCGAGGGATCCGAATTATATAAAACGGGGTCAAATGGGTTTTGGCTCCTGAATGTATTGGAGGCTAGACCTCTTTCTGATGCGCTCGCTGATGATTTAAATGTGCGACATGAATCTCCTCAGGTTTTAGTGCTGTTTCAAGGAAAGTTGATTCACCATGCGTCCCACTCTGGTATTGATGCAAATGAAATTGAAGCCGCAATCCGCAATAGCCAATGAAGAAGATAGGGGCTGTTATTTTGGCAATCGGTTTATTGATCGCATTCATTTTACCATATCTCCGAAAAGAAGATAGTGGGAGGAATCAGGCTCAGGTCGAATTTGGTTTTGATTCAAACCGTACTTACATGTCGGTTAGGCAGGGACAAATGTTTCCTTTCAATTGTTTGGGAATTAAAAATATTGACAGGTTGGAGGTTTCAATTGACGGCAAAGTCAACCAATCCTGGAAGATAAGTGATCATGCGCTTTTTAATTTTGAAATGACCACGGAAGGATTGACATTAGGAACCTATTCTATAGAATTAAAAGGATACCATCAAGATGATGTCGTTGGAACAGATTCTCGTTTCCTATTTGTTAATGCGAACAAAGAGACTACAGAATTGACTTATCAAATATTGGCGACCCATCCCCATAATCCAAATAATTTCACTCAGGGTTATGAGTTTTACAATGATCGGTTATACGAATCTACAGGGAACCCTGGGCAAAACAACGCCACCAAAGTTGCTCAAATTGATCCTGAGACAGGAAAATCGATTCAAGAATTCTCTATTCCTAACCCTATTTTTGGAGAGGGGATTACTGTTTTAGGATCGAAGATTTATCAAATCTCATGGCAGGATCAAAAGTGTTTTATTTACGATGGATTAAATGAGTTTAATTTAATTGATACCTTAACGTACTCAGGCGAGGGTTGGGGCTTGTGCAATGACGGTCAGTATATTATTATGTCTGACGGGAGTCATGTGTTGACTTATCGTGATCCAGAAACCTTTGAGGTTGTCAAAACAGTGAAAGTTCATTCCGACCGAGGGCCTGTCACGAACCTCAATGAGTTAGAATTTTTCAATGGCCGTATTTATGCCAATGTTTGGATGAGCGAACAGCGTTTTCAGCACGATTCTCGAATGAACCTAACGAAAATAGTTGTTATTAATCCTAAAAATGGAGCCGTAGATCATTATCTAGATGTATTGGACTTATTCCAAAAGGCAGCAGCCAAAAACGTACCCAATGGGATTGCCTATCGCAAGAAAACGAACTCTTTCTATATCACTGGTAAGTATTGGGATAGCGCATTCGAAATTAAAGTTTTACCTAAAAATACAGCGGACGCGCATTAAGTTTTCCATTGGAGTAAATCAATGAAGGGAAAGGGATTTTGAGTGTATTTAGCCCTTCAAATAGGGCTTTTAAAAATTTTGACTTCACTTTGACTTCCGTCAAATCAAGATCTAATGAAAAAAGTAATTCTCTATGACTCTCCATGCCCTGGTAGATTTTAGAGTCTCCTTTAAGCCGTCTTGTTATACTGTGTCCAAAGCTGAGCATGAGCCATTTTGGCCATTTTTCTAGTCCCATTTGTCCGGGTGAAAAACCTAACCAATAGGTTTGACCATTGTAATCCTTTAAAAGGGATTCAATAAAATTATGCCCCAATACTTCGGGGCGAAGTTGTGCGAAATCTGTTTGGTGAAAAGAAAATTTCGGTTTGAAAAGCTGTCTTTCCAAATAGATCTCTTGAAATAGGTACATCCCTATGCCTAAACTATTGAAAGCCATATCACTCAATGAAAAGCCCCAATCTTGGCTAAATCCATCCATGATTTCAATAGCACTTAAATAACCAAAGCTAATACCCGCAGAAAGAAAAAGACTTTTTTTGTTATTTAACCCACACCACGAGAACGTTTTGTCTAGACCTCTGGTGAGCTGATAACAGGTGAAAGCGTGACCCATTTTATCCATTTGCATCCAGTTCTTCGAGTCGTCAAAAAGATGAAAGCTGGTTTGGTGTTCTTTGCGATACCACAAGGCGTTTAATCCGTAAAGGCTGCCAAATGAAGCTACGCCAAGAGCACTGCCCGTCCAAGCTAATTTTTTCTTATTTACATTTGCTTGTGATGTGTCTGGAATCTGCTGGGCTTTTAAACTTAGCGTCAAGGAAATAAGAACGAAAGATAAAATCAGCCTCATGCTTCGAATTTAGAGAATAAATCTCAGTTTTTCACGTTATTAAATTTAGACTACTTTTAAACTAAAATCAATAACACATGGTAAACAGCAGAAAAGATTGGAAAGACATAAAGAGCAACGACAGTTGGTCGATATTTAAAATAATGTCGGAGTTTGTAGATGGATTTGACCGGATGTCAAAGATTGGTCCTTGTGTCTCTATTTTTGGTTCTGCTAGGACCCCGGAAGACAATCCACATTACAAGTTAGGTGTTGATTTAGCTGAAGAGCTCTCTAAAAGGGGTTATGGTATTATTTCTGGTGGTGGCCCCGGTATTATGGAAGCCGCAAATAGAGGTGCTCAAAAGGGAGTTGGCCCTTCTGTTGGGTTAAATATTGACCTGCCTTTTGAACAAAATCATAATCCCTACATCGATTCTGCTCACAATCTTGAATTTGATTACTTTTTTGTTCGAAAAGTGATTTTTGTCAAATATTCTCAAGCTTTTGTTGGGCTTCCTGGAGGTTTTGGAACCTTGGATGAGCTTTTTGAAGCCTTAACCCTGATTCAGACAAAGAAAATTGCAAGACGACCGGTAGTCTTAGTCGGTAAGGATTACTGGGCTGGTATGACAGATTGGATTAAGAAAACGATGCTGGATGCAGAAAAGAATATTTCACCATCCGACATGGATCTATTTTGCGTCGTGGATACCCCAGAGGAAGCAGTTGAATATATTGAAGATTTCTTTAGCACCCATTCCTTGACTCCGAACTTCTAATTCTTCAAAAGACCTTATATTTACAACGTGAAAGATAAGCTCAAATCGATATTTAAATTTAGAATGTTCCTTGTGATCAAACAGTTTTTTTGGTCGAAGACTTTTTTGTTGAGTTCGGTTGTTTTAATGCTAATTTATGGTGGGATCCTTTTTGGAACCATGCGGTATCTCGATTCATTCACAAACCATGGTGAGAAAATTGCGGTTCCCAACCTAATAGGTTTAAGTGCTGTTCAGGCTAAATTAAAGCTCGAAGATATCGGGCTAAGCTATGAGATACTAGACAGTATCTATGATCCTGACAAACCGAATGGAATTGTTTTAAAACAAATTATTGAGCCAACAAGCACGACCAAGATACATGTGAAATCTAATAGGGTGATTGGACTTCAGCTTTCAAAGAGAAAAGAGCTTACAGAAATGCCTGAGTTATTATATGATGAGGTCGAATTCGCTAAAGACAAATTAATAGATTTAGGCTTTACATTTAAGATTGAATATGAACCTACCACCGAAGCAGACGGGTCCGTTTTAGAGCAGAGATATGAGGGGATGAATATACGTTCAGGAGAGAGAGTTCCAAAAGGGTCTGAAGTGACCTTGGTCGTCGGTAGGAATGAAATTGGTGTATTACTCGATTTGCCGAATCTTGTTGGAATGAATTATGCAGATGCTTTAAATTTACTAAATGCGAAAGGTTTTCAATCGATTTCAACGATCTGTAATGACTGCGAAACCAAGTCAGATAGTTTAAATGCGGTGGTGTTCGGACAGTCTCCTGAGTATTTTGAAAATAAAACTGTAGAGCGATCTGCGCATGTTTCTGTACTTATCAATGCGGGTGCTCCCGCTCTAGAAAACCCTTTTTAATGAGTCAAAAAGTATCTTTTTTCATAGGATTGAGCATCTTTATTTTTAATGTTTCTTATGCTCAGCAAATCGAAATCGCTCCTTTAAGCCAAAATCGATTGGCAAGGGGCGAAACGTCTCAGAAGTCTTTAAGTATTGACAGCTCTTTTGTTTTTACCACCGATACTGTCAGTATACCCTTCTTTGATGATTTCACGACGAATAAAACACAAAACTATAGTCCGGATTTCTCTAACCCTTTGACGACTAGTACTTTGTTCTATTATTTGATTGATGAGGCCACCAGTTTGGCAATTGCTAATGGTGTTTTTTTTACAAATCAAGTAACCTTTAATCGGTATTTCGACCCTGTTTCTGGGACGTTTACGGATACCGTATTTTCCTTTCAAGCTGTTAACATAGCGGATTTTTCATCCTACCCAGTTACTTATGAACCCCTTGATTTATACCCGCCATATTATATTTATGATACATTGAGTGTGGATGATGAACCCGATACTGTTTGGATTCAAAATCCACCTTACTTTCAGGATTCAGCACGCCAATTCTTCCTTCCTGTTTCTAATCCCGAGCTTTTATGGATTGATGATGACGTCTATCATAATTATAGATTTGCAGACCAACCCAGAACGCTTGGCGTCATGACATTTGATGGTTTAGACCCTACAGGTTATCCTTATGCAATCGGAACCAGCTCCTCAGGTTATGCAGACGCACTCACTTCAAAGCCCATTGATTTATCAGTTGCAGTGCCTTTAGATTCTATTTACTTGTCATTTATATACCAACCTCAAGGGCTCGGTGATGAACCAGAGTCAACAGATTCTTTGGTTTTAGAGTTTTTCAATCAATCATCCAGTCAATGGGATCGGATTTGGGGAGTTGAAGGTCAAGGTGTTGTGCCTTTTGAGATCGTTCATCTACCCATCACGGAAACCGTTTATTTTACAGATGCTTTTCAATTCAGGTTTAGGAATTATGGTGGTTTATCGGGTGGTCTAGATCAATTTCACCTAGATATGGTGACCCTTCGTAATTCTTCTTATGTTGCAGATACAATCTTTAAAGACTTCTCTTTCGTATATCCTTTGAACACCTTGATTAAAGACTATACATCAGCTCCCTGGGATCATTATAAAGAATCTACGGATAATAAAATGAGTGAAGCATTGGAGGTTCAGGTTTTTAATGGAAGTAGTGGCCCCGAAAATTATCAAGATGGTACGCTAGAGATTTTATATAACGGAATTAGCGAGGGAGATTTTACATTACAAGGTTTTACACTTGCAGAGCAGCAGATCAATTATGCACCACTGGATTTTGCCACTTCTTATCACGACTTAAAAAACGCCTATGAATTCTCTAGGATTTTGACGGGAGAATACGAGGAATTTGAAGTTCGTGCTAATGTTTCAGCACAGTTTCCAAATTTCGAACCTAATAATTTAACAGTATTCACGCAAGGGTTTTATAATTTTTATAGCTATGATGATGGTTCTGCTGAAGCGGCTTTTGGTCCTACAGGTGCTCAAGCAAGATTGGCAATCCATTTCGACGCCTATGAAGCGGATAGCCTTATAGGTATTGACTTAAGTTTTGTACCATCCGTGAATGACGTTTCAGATAAACTTTTTCTTCTTACTGTATGGGAAGATGATAATGGTGTTCCTGGTGCTGTCTTATACGAGGATGATGTCTTTAACCCACGTTCTCCCATCTATAGCAATTCTCTTAACAATTTCTTGTCGTATTTCTTCATAGACACGATGAAAGTGGCTGTAGAGTCCTCGTTTTTTGTGGGCTGGAGACAGCTAGACCCTGAGCGCTTAAACCTAGGTTTTGATAGAAACATTGACCGATCAGATGAAATATTTTACAGTGTTGATGGAGGTGCGTCTTGGTTGACCTCTCCTTTTCCAGGCAGTGCGCTGTTACGTCCTATCTTTTCTACAGGAATGGATGCTTCTTTGGGTCTAGAAAGTATTGAGTCAAAAGAATTTGAATTTACAGCTTACCCGAACCCATCGAACGATAGAATTTTTATCACCAATTCTTTGGGTTTAAAGGGCTTAAAGAAGACCTTGCTCGATGGGATGGGGCGTGTTCTATTTGAAACAAATGAAAATAATTTTGATCTCACAGCATTGAAGTCTGGGTTTTATTTTGTCTCTATCCCTGAGTATTCAGGAAGTCTAATTAAAGTAATCAAGCAATAATGGAAGAGCCCATGATAGACTCCGATCAGGAAGACCTTTTCGAACATTATAAGTTTCAATCTGACCCTGGTCAAGAATTGATAAGAATCGATAAGTTTTTAGGAGAAAGGTTAGCCAATACTTCGAGAAATAAAATTCAAAATGCTGCCAAGAATGGGAATATTCTCGTTAATGGTGAAAAGGTAAAACAGAACTACAAAGTGAAACCTGGTGACGTTGTGTCTATGGTTTTGCCATACCCTGTTAGAGAATTTGAACTCATCGCACAAGACATTCCTATTGATATCGTTTTTGAGGATGATAGTTTTGTGATTGTGAATAAAAATGCGGGCCTTGTTGTACACCCTGGACATGGTAATTATGACGGTACTTTAGTGAATGCCTTGTTGTATCATTTTGACCAGCTACCTGAGCTGCCATCTGATTATGCTGGTAGGCCGGGATTGGTTCATCGTATAGATAAAAACACATCGGGTTTGTTGGTGGTCGCGAAAACAGAAAATGCCTTAACGGTCTTGGCGAAGCAGTTTTATGACAAAACCACATCCCGAAAGTATTTAGCACTGGTTTGGGGAGATGTTACAGAAGATGAAGGGACGATTACAGGTCATATTGCACGATCTAAAAAAAACCGAAAAGTGATGTCTGTATATCCTGATGGAGAAGAAGGAAAACATGCCGTAACGCATTTTAAAGTACTGGAACGTTTTGGTTATGTAACTCTTGTAGAATGTAGACTTGAGACGGGAAGAACACATCAAATTCGCATCCATTTCAAGTGGATTGGACACCCACTCTTTAATGATGCAGAGTATGGTGGAGATCGGGTTTTAAAAGGATTGAAAACATCTAAGTATCAAAAGTTTATAGAAAATAATTTCGCTTTGTTTAAAGGGCAAGCACTGCATGCGAGGTCTTTGGGTTTTAAGCACCCAATAAGTAAGCAGGACGTACAGTTTGACTCATCGCTACCCGATTATTTTGAAATGGCCCTCAAGCGTTTCCGCGATTATTGTAAATAGTGATATTTTTTCTTTATTTTTGCTTCTCCTATTTTAGGAATAACGACTATTAACCCATGGACAAAAAAATCACCTTACTCTTTTTCCTTCTCATAACATCTATGTTCTACGCTCAAAACATGGCTCCAAAATATGTTAGAGAGGCAAATACATTATTTGAATCCGGAAAGTATCATCAAGCGATAGATAAATGTCAAACGGCATTTACGAAACTAGGTTCGAAAGGATCCTTGAAGCAAAAGGGTGATATGGCTTTCAAAATAGCCGAATCATATAATCTAATTCAGCGATATGAGCTTGCTAATGAATGGTTAGATGTTTGTGTTGAGCTCAAGTATTTTGATGTAAATCCTGACATATATTTTTTAAAGGGAGAAGCTTTAAGAAAGATGGGGGATTATGCTAAGGCAGAAAAAAGCTATTCCGAGTTCAAAAAAATAGCGAATGGTTCAAGGGCAGATGAAGTTGAAACGGCTTTGGCGTCATGCGAGAAGTATAAGTTCTATGACATGATGGAGCCGGAAATTAATTATGAGGTAAAGTGCGAGACAAAAATAAATAGAAAAGAGATGGACTGGGCCCCAGCTTTTGCAGATAAAAAAGGATTGAAGATTTATTTCTCTTCGACTAGAGAAGAAAGCTTTGGTTCAAGAAAGGATGGAATTACTGGGGAGAAGTACGCCGATATTTATGTCGCTGAATTTGATAAAAATGGGGATCCCACCAATGTCGCTTCAATTGATGAAGACGGGGTTGTGAACACTTCTCACAATGAAGGGTCACTTTGTTTTGACAAGAAGTTTAAGAAAATGTTTTTCACTCGCTGTTATGACAAGGATGCTTTGCAATTAGGTTGTGATATTTGGTCAGTGAAACTCGTGGATGGGGCTTTTGTAGAGCCGGTCAAAATGAATTTGAAGCGTGATGAAACAGTTTCTGTAGGTCATCCGTGTTTGACGCATGATGGACTGATGTTGATTTTCGCATCGGACATGAAATCAAGTGGTGGAGATGAATCCTTTGGAGGAAGAGACCTTTGGTATATTAACTACAACAAGAAAGCGAAGACATGGGACTCAATTCCGAAAAACATGGGTTCAAAGTATAATACGGCGGGCAATGAGTTGTTTCCAACCATCGGATTGCATGGTGAATTCTTTTTTGCGAGTGATGGTCATAAAGGGATCGGTGGTCTTGATATCTTCATGTGTAATCTAGGAGAAGAAAAGAATACTTGGGGTGATGTTACCAACATGGGATACCCAATCAATTCGCCAAGTAATGATTATGCGATAACAAGCCGTGGAAAGAAAGGTTATTTTACCTCTGAACGTCGTTTGAGCAATGATCAAATGGCACCCGATGTATGGAGTTATAGTGTTCCTCCAAACTTATATGATGTTAAGGTGATTGTTCATGAATTTGGAAATAAAAATGAAAGAATTACAGAAGCTGAAGTTTCTTTCAATGGTACGGATGATTCGGAATGGACTGGTCCAACGAATGAAACGGGAATCACTATCAAATACGATGTTAAAAA
>CAJJCU010000003.1 GCA_905182775.1 uncultured Flavobacteriales bacterium | reverse complement strand
AAATAAAAGGAAATATGAAATCCCCAATACTTTGCTTTTATGGCCCTCCCGGGGTTGGTAAAACGTCTTTAGGGAAATCAATTGCGGAAGCACTAGGCAGGAAGTATGTACGAATGTCATTAGGAGGGCTTCATGACGAATCTGAAATCCGAGGACATAGAAAAACATATATCGGCGCGATGCCAGGACGAATTATTCAAAACTTAAAAAAGGCTGAAACAGCGAATCCTGTATTTGTCTTAGATGAAATTGACAAGCTCGGTAGAAGTAATCATGGAGACCCCTCCTCTGCCCTTTTAGAAGTTCTAGACCCTGAACAAAACAACGCATTTTACGACAACTACATAGAAACTGAATTTGACCTTTCCAAGGTTCTATTCATTGCGACCGCTAACTCATTATCTACAATCCAGGGTCCCTTGAGAGACCGAATGGAAGTCATTGAAGTTAATGGATATACCCTCGAAGAGAAAGTCGAGATTGGCGCAAGACACCTCATACCCAAGCAAATCAAAGAGCATGGTATTAAAAAAAGTGATATCAGTTTTGGGAAATTAATTTTGAGGAAAATAGTTGAAGAATACACGAATGAATCAGGTGTTCGTGGCTTGGATAAAGTCATCGCCAAATTGGTTAGAAACAGAACCCGTCAAATAGCGATGGAAGAGACCTTTGACACCAAATTGACTTATGAAGATCTGTTTAAGGTTTTAGGCTCTGGCCGCTCTAAAGTCAAATCAATCGACCACAACACATTGGGTGTCGTTACAGGACTTGCATGGACAAGCATTGGAGGCGACGTCCTCTTCATAGAGTCATCAATCACTAAGGGGAAAGGGAAATTAACCCTTACAGGTAACCTAGGCGATGTCATGAAGGAATCTGCAATAATTGCTCTTGAATACTTAAAAGCCCATTCAGAGATGATTGGAGCAAAACAAGAGATTTTTGACCTTCACAATGTCCACATCCATGTTCCAGAAGGAGCGACACCCAAAGACGGACCAAGTGCCGGTATTACAATGCTGACATCACTTGCATCTATTTTCGCGAAGAAAAAGGTGAAAAAGGACCTTGCCATGACCGGAGAAATAACCCTTAGAGGAGATGTACTTCCAGTTGGAGGTATTAAAGAAAAAATACTCGCAGCTAAAAGAAGTGGCGTAAAAGAGATTATTCTCTGCTCGAGAAACAAACAAGATATAGACGAGATTAAAGAAAGCTATTTAAAAGGCCTCACATTCCACTATGTGGATAAAATGGAAGAGGTCATAAAACTTGCCTTAGTGTAACTACTTGCCCTCTGCTTTTATAACAATAAGCAAAGTATGAAGCATGATCTTTACATCTAGTGAGATACTTCTGTTTTTAAGATAGAGCAAGTCAAACTTCATTCTTTGGAGCATTTGGTCTACATTTTCGGCATAGCCATATTTAACCTGCCCCCAAGAAGTAATTCCCGGCCTTACTTTGGTCAATTGATTGTACTGAGGTTCAATTTTAGAGATTTGATCAATGTAAAACTTACGCTCTGGTCTCGGACCAACAATAGACATGTGACCAAACAGAACATTGAAAAACTGAGGAAATTCATCAAGCCTCGTTTTTCTCATAAAGCTTCCGATTTTCGTGATTCTAGGGTCATTTTCAGAAGAAAGCTGTGGGCCATTCTTTTCTGAATCAATAAACATTGTTCTAAACTTAATGATTTTAAACACCCTGCCATCTTTACCAATCCGATCCTGCAAAAAGAATATCGGACCTGGGGATGATGCCTTAACAGCAATAGCTGAAAACAAATAAAACGGTACGAGTAAAACAACAGCCACTAAGGACATCGTGAGATCCATAATACGCTTCAAAACCTTTTGCCAAAAAGGCATTGAATCAGAGATTACATCAAGCAGTAAAGCCCCATATATATTCGTCATTTTCACAGTTCCTGAAAGGATCACATAGGTATCAGGCAAGGTTTTAATCCGTACCGAACCATTGTCTATTTTTAGAAGGATCTGCATCAGCTTATTGTGCTCTGCACTCTCTATAGCAATAATATACTCATCAACATCTTCACTTTGAGAAATACTCTCTAAATCATTAAAATGACCTAAATAAGGCAGAACTCCATCTAGCTGACGGTCATTACCGTTCATATTGACATAGCCCAGAAAAGAATTTACATTTTTAACGTTTTTCCGGATTTCCTCGAGAATATCTACAGCCTTTTCTGTACCACCTATGATAACAGTTTTAAAACCATTTCCGGGCTTTCTAATCGTATGAACAAGCCAAGTATTGATAATTAGACGCGGTGTAAACGTGGCGCCAAAATGGACCACAAGTAAAATGAGGAAATTCCAATAATAACCCTCATAGGAACGAACTTGATCATCTAAAATAATTGAAAAGAAAATAATTAAAGAACCGATCACACTAATGCTTAAGGTCATGTTTAAAAGCTTCAACCTAAACATCCTCCTCATTTCTATATAGGTCCCTTGAACAAAATAAAGCAACATCCAGAATAAGGGAATCAAAAATATTCCAAGCCAGAAATTAACATCCAAAGTGAATTCCTGATTCTCGATCCATGTCTTTCTAAGAAAGAAAAATAAAGCCCAAGAAATAATAGCAGAAAAGTAGTCTGATACAACAAACAAGCTTAACCAAGGACTGTTTTTTTTTTTTCAAAACCAAACAACTTTAATATTATCCAAACAAATAATTCCTTCCATTTCACCGTTGTCAAAATTTGCTATAAATGACTGCTTAAACGAGGACTGATTGGGGGACCCTATAACCAATTCCTTGAGTTCGATATATATTTTTTTCCATTTAACCTCCTCTAGTCCCTGCCCATTCATTCGAATATTCACATTATTTGTAACCCCGGATGGTGAAACAGATATCAAACCTTGATAGACATCATTTGTATTGAAATAATCAACCTCAAGAAACACATCCACACCCTTTGGAATGTAAAGCTCGTCAGTCGTATATGCTACCCAAGAAGAATCCACGTCATTTAAAATGACTTTTCCATAGTAATTGCCATTAGATGCTGTCAAATCAACATTAGAAAACTGGAGTGTTGCGGCCGAAGTATTTGGATCATTCTCAATTGAAATATTAATATCTTCAAAATCCTCAACCCAAAAATTAGTATTCGAATTGTAGCGGGTTACTGGAGAGACTTCAACAGTCTCATTCTTCACAAGAGTTACATCCAGCTCATAACGCTCAACAAAAGGATAGACCTTTTTAGTAGCTGATATTCCATTATTGATGACCACCGGGAAAATCTTAAGGTTACTAGCCCCCTCTAACAAAAGAGGAATTCTAAAAGGCGTTTCGAAAATCCCAATAAGTTGGTCGTTTACAAAAACCTTTGCGTTCGAAAAGTTTTGAGTGAGCTCCCCCTCCTCTCCAGACAAGGCTAGATTAGATTCTAAAGCCCAATCATTAACCTGAAGCCAAGATGGGTCCTGGTTGTTTTTCACACACGACGAGAATATGAAAAAAGAAATGAAAACTAAAACTATAAAACGCACTAAACTCACAACGATTAATTTTTACAATTATTGCCTCTATTTAAGGTAAACTTTCGACATCTCATCTAATATCCTATGTGCCAATTCCATGGCCGACACACCATCATCAATCGTTACCAATGTATCCTTATGCTTGATGACACAATCATGAAAAGAAACAAGCTCTTGTTCTATAGCATTAGAATTCTCAATATCAGGTTTGTCTAAAGTGATTTTTTTCTTGGGCTTGTCAGTACCGAGATCAAGAATAAGATCAAACGGGTCAGGCTCCCCAGAAACATCCTCCATTTCAAAAATCTCAGCTTCCTTATTTAAAAAATCTACACTGATATATGCATCTCGTTGAAAAAACCGGGTCTTACGCATATTTTTCAATGAAATACGTGAAGCTGTAATATTCGCTACGCAACCATTGTCAAATTCGACTCTTGCATTTGCGATATCATGGGTGTCACTAATGACAGCCACGCCAGATGCAGAAACCTTTTTAACCCCTGACTTGACAACACTCAAGATGATGTCTAGATCATGAATCATCAGATCCAATACAACAGGAACATCCGTACCTCTTGGATTAAACTGGGCCAAACGATGCGTTTCTATGAACATCGGCCGGTCAAGGTGTTTTTTTGCAGCAATAAAAGCAGGATTGAAACGCTCCACGTGCCCGACTTGGGCAATAACATCAGCCTCCAAAATTAAGCTTTGAAGCTTTTTAGCCTCCTCTATAGTTTCTGTTAGTGGTTTTTCAATAAAAACATGCTTCCTCGCCTGAACTGCAAGTTTTGCAACCTGAAAATGAGACAAAGTCGACGTTACAACAGCAACACAATCCACTTGATCTATAAGGGATTCGATACTATCAAAGGACTTTACTCCAAATTCATCCTCGACCAATTTTGCGTTATTAAAATCTTGGTCATAAAAGCCGATCAAGTCGTACAACTCGCTTAATCCCTTTAAGATTTTGATATGAATCTTACCCAAATGACCTGCTCCAGCTACTCCTATTTTTAGCATTCCAAATTATCTATTGTGATTATGATCTAAAGACGCATTATTGTATAAAAAAAAAGCCATTAGTAAACTAATGGCCTTACTGATATAGTCCTGTACTTATTTTTTAACTGAATCTACAACTGCTTTAAAAGCATCTGGATGGTTCATCGCTAAATCAGCTAAAACCTTTCTATTCAGTTGAATTCCACTTTTGTTTACCGCTCCCATAAACTGAGAATAACTCAATCCATGAAGTCTCGCCCCTGCATTAATACGGGTAATCCATAGCGAACGAAAGTTTCTTTTCTTTTGTTTACGTCCTGTGTAAGCATACAACAACCCTTTTTCAATGGCGTTTTTTGCTACAGTCCATACATTTTTTCTTCTCCCAAAGTAACCTTTGGCGAGTTTCATCATGTTTTTTCTCTTAGCTCTTGAAGCTACGTGATTTACTGATCTTGGCATATTTTATATTTTTTTTAATAAAGAGTGCACCTTTATTTCAGATGACTTAGTTACTCGTTATTTGGTTTGTAATAAAGAACCTATTATTTCATGCACAATTGCAACTTAATATTAGATAAATCGGCACTATGTACCAATCCACTATGCGTTAAGTTACGCTTACGCTTTTTGGCCTTTTTGGTTAAAATGTGACTTTTAAACGCATGTTTACGTTTGATCTTGCCACTACCAGTGATTGTGAATCTCTTCTTCGCACTGGATTTTGTCTTCATTTTAGGCATTTTTCTGTTTTTTAAAAGATGAACACTATATCAGTTTTTTTTTATTTCTTTTTTGGATTAATCATCAAAAACATTTTCTTCCCTTCTAACTTGGGAAGCTGTTCGACAACTCCATAATTTTCTAATTCTTGTGCAAAACGGAGAAGTAAAATCTCACCCCGATCCTTAAACACAATCGTTCTTCCTCTAAAGAAGACAAAGGCTTTCACCTTACTTCCGTCGGTTAAGAACTTTTTTGCGTGAGCCAGTTTGAAATTAAAATCATGGTCATCAGTATTTGGACCAAAACGAATTTCTTTTACAACTACCTTACTTTGCTTGGCTTTTAACTCTTTTTGCTTTCTTTTTTGATTGTAAAGAAACTTCTTGTAATCCATGATCTTACAGACTGGAGGTACAGCTTTTGGGGATATCTCCACCAAATCTAATCCTTCGTCCGTTGCCATTTCAATCGCCTTTAGTGTTGTCACTACAAGGGGTTCCTGACCTTCCAAAACCAATCTCACTTCAGTAGCAAGGATTTTTTGGTTTATTTTGTGTTGGGCTACCTCTTCTCTTCTAACAAAGGGGCGTCTAGGGTTTCTTCTCATTCAGCTTTTAATCGTTTATTGCCAATTCTTTATCTACTAATTCCTGCACTAATCCTGCAAAATCTTCTATACTCATAGAACCTTTATCTCCTTGCCCTCGCTGGCGAACAGAGACCGTGCCAGCCTCAAATTCCTTTTCTCCAATGATAAGCATGAATGGCCTTTTCGCCAACTCTGCATCCCTTATTTTCTTACCGACTTTCTCATTACGGTCGTCAATAAGACCGCGAATATCGTAATTATTTAGGACATCTGAAACTTTTTGAGCATACTCATTAAATTTCTCAGAAATAGGAAGAATTGCAAATTGATGTGTAGCCAACCATAATGGGAAGTCTCCCCCACAATGTTCCAAGAGAACCGCTACGAATCTTTCCATAGAACCAAAGGGAGCTCTATGGATCATTACCGGTCTATGCTTCAAATTATCACGACCAACGTATTCTAATTCAAACCGCTCAGGCAAATTGTAATCCACCTGAATTGTACCAAGTTGCCATTCCCTTCCAATAGCATCTTTGACCATGAAGTCTAGCTTTGGTCCATAAAATGCAGCCTCACCATATTCTATGACCGTATTGAGTTCTTTTTCCTTTGCCGCTTCCATAATAGCGGTTTCAGCTTTGACCCAATTTTCATCAGACCCTATATACTTGGTCTTATTATTAGGGTCTCTCAAAGAAATCTGCGCTTTAAAATCAGTAAAACTTAATGTTTTAAGCACATATAAGACGATATCTATTACATTTTTGAACTCTTGCTTGACCTGCTCTTGCATACAGAAAATATGGGCATCATCTTGAGTAAAACCTCTTACACGTGTTAAACCATGAAGTTCACCAGATTGCTCATATCTATAAACCGTACCAAATTCTGCAAATCTTGTGGGTAAGTCTTTATATGACCTAGGTTTCGCTTTAAAAATTTCACAATGATGCGGGCAGTTCATTGGTTTCAAATAAAACTCTTCATTCGGATCTGGCGTTTTAATAGGCTGAAATGAATCCGCTCCATATTTCTCATAATGACCTGAACACACATATAATTCCTTGTTGGCAATATGGGGTGTAATCACCTGGTCATATCCCGCTTTTTTCTGAGCACGCTTAAGGAAGTTTTCTAATCGTTCTCTTAATGCAGTTCCATTCGGCAACCATAAGGGCAAACCTTGACCTACTTTTTGAGAAAAAGTAAACAATTCAAGCTCTTTACCTAGCTTCCTATGGTCTCTCTTTTTAGCCTCCTCAAGCATTTCCATGTGCGCCGTTAACTCGGCCTGCTTAGGAAAGGTTATTCCATAAATCCTTGTAAGCTGTTTGTTTTTCTCATCACCTCTCCAGTAAGCACCTGCAACAGCGGTCAGCTTAACTGCTTTTATAAATCCTGTATGAGGAATATGAGGACCCCGACATAAATCAGTGAATTCCCCTTGGGTATAAAACGTAATTGATCCATCCTCTAAATTCTCTAAAAGCTCAAGTTTATAAGGATCTTCTTTGGTTTTGAAATAAGATATGGCCTCATCTTTACTGATTTCCTGTCGAACATATTTATTCTTAGGCTTGGCCAGCTCCTTCATTTTACTTTCAATCTTTTGTAAATCATTCTCAGAGAAGGATTCCCCCATGAAATCAATGTCATAATAAAACCCTTTTGATATAGGTGGGCCTATTGCAAATTTAGCATTTGGGTAAAAAAACTGAATTGCTTCAGCCATTAAATGAGCAGAGGAATGCCACATGGTTGCTTTCCCATCATCATCATTCCAGGTCAATAATTTTAAGGTTGAATTTTCTTTTATCGGTAGATGTGCGTCTACAACTTCTCCACCAACCTCAGCTGCCAATACATTACGGGCCAAGCCCTCAGAAATCGACAATGCAAGGTCCATTGCTGTTGAATCCTTATCAACATGTTTAACGGTCCCATCAGGTAGCGTAATATCAATCATAGCGAAAATTTGAGCAAAGGTAAGTAAACAGGAGCAAAATTGAAGATAGAATTCTAACTTTTGTTTTCTATGCGGTGTAAGCTCTTTTTAATGGCTAAAAGAGCATCAGATAACTCCCCTTCACCGATCGCAAAAGTAGGTAGCTCCATGGATATATAGCACCGGAACCTCCATATTTCTACAACTTCATTTACTCCCACATCATACGGTTCATAAAATGAGTTGGTAGAGGACAGTAGAAACGATCTATTTACTTTCAGGTTGTTCTCTAAAACCTTGAATACAATTCCGTTGTCACTCGTCACAATAATACATGGGGTATCTGTTGGGATTGTGGTCCAATCTTCAACAAACTCACCAACGACAAATGAACCATCAGAAACAGGTGGCATAGAGTCTCCTGAAATCGGAAAAGTTCGGTGCTTTCTGTTTTTAGATAAAAAAGGCAATCGGATCGTTGGTAAGTCTTTTATAAACTCTGGGTCTGCATAGCCAGAGGCATAACCCGCCTGTGCTTTCGCCGGAACCATCTCAATAAGCTCTTCATTATTATCAGAAACCTGCGCTGTCAATATTCTCAATCCTGACCCCTTCGCATTTTGTTTCCAGGCCCCTTGTAGCGACTTCCATTTTTTTTCGTCGTAGGTCGAAAAATCATTTCGAAGTAGGGTGTCGGCAGAGATTTTATAATAATCACATATACGTGTAACAATATCAAGACTAGGCTGGGCCACAGCATTTTCGTACCCACTATAGGTAGAACGGTTTAAACCTAGCTTCTTAGAAACTTCATCTTGAGACTTTGAAAACTGTTTGCGTAATAATTTCAGATTATTGCCAATCATAAGTATGCTTTTTGTAAAAATACAAATAATCAATTACTAAGCAATAACATTGATTAGTTTTTAACCTTATTGTGCGACGAAACGATATCGAATGACACCTGTTTGTATTTGAGAAGCAGCTGCGGTATAATTAAACCTAGACATCTTGGCATAGGCAATTGCTTTCTTTATCATGCACTCAGAAAGTCCGTTAGAAGACGTTGAATTAATTTGAGCACCAACAACATTTCCGTTTCTATTTACTTTTACGTCAACAACGACCAACCCAATAGAATTCGTGCCACAAGTATATCCTGGATTCCTCACATACCAATTGTCATTTTTAAAAGCAGTTCGACCCGATAAATCAAAATCTACCATAACATTACCTGAAAACTGTGTTTGGGGATCACGATTAGAACTAGGCTTGGTATCCTTTTTATTTTCAAAAGCGTCAAGACGCGCCTGATGGGAATCTAAGAGCTCTTCTCTTTTTTCCTTCTGTCCAGTATCGTCAAAGAGCTGTCGTTCAATTTCTCTTGCATTCTCCTCTGGATTACCTTCATATTGGCTCTCTGACCAATCCTCCATAGATGATGCCCTGTCGTCATTTAAGTTTCTTGTCACAGACGAAACGGGACCACCATTATAGGAGTCACTCTCAATATTATCTGCCTTGAGTACTACCTGATCCTGAACCAATTCAGAATAGGTATCAAAAGATGAGCGCTGCCTATAATCTGGGAAAGATGAAATCTGTAAATACATAAAGACAAATAAATAAACACCTAAACATGCCATCAAGGCAAGTACAACATGTTCTGGTTTGTCTTTTTTAAATAACATAGTCTTAAAGATGAATTAGTTTTCCATCAGCCAATCTAAAATAAGCGCTTATACCATTCTTAGTAACTAAAAGGCACTGCTTGCTAAGTACAGTTACCTTATCAAACCCAATGGTCGTGGCAAGTTTTCCTTTCTTGTCCAAGATATAAACAAACATGTCGGCAGCGCTCTCTACCAAGAAATAATCCTGAATCAACTCTATTGAAGTATACACTGCAGGAAGAAGAAGGTTCACCCCGTTTTCAAATACACCGTATTTACCTTTTAGTTTAAACAAAATAAACCCTTGCCCTAAGGCATCTAAAGATTCGTACGAATCAGGTGAAGCCAATACACCCTCTGTAGAAATAAGAGACCATTCTTTTTGGGAACGAATTCCGTAGAACTCATCTAAATAAACCAGGAGATCGTACTGAGGCCTCAAGGTGAAAATACCATTTGTATCAATTAGTCCATATTGGCCATCTTCACGAACAATCGCCTTTCCACTATTAAAAATTCCAGAGGAAAGAACATTCGGGAAATATTCAAAAGAAAAATTAGTTTGCTCCAATCCTAAACCGTTTAAGTACCCTACCCCAGTTTCTTTCAGCGCTACAGAAAACCCCTGTGAAATAGGCGATATCTCCATATAAACCGAATCACCGAGCTTATTCGTTGACAGGTTAAATAAGCGAAAAGTATCGCGCAATTGAACAGAAATGAAACGATCTGAGTAAGGCTTAATTTCATCCCACTCAAAAGGGCAAACAAGCTGAATCCCCTCATGCTTCTGCTCATCTTCATAAACAATTCCAGCAAGATCATCATGAAGTACTTTATAGTAGCCCTTATTTAAAGGAACCATATCTGTAACCGACAACCCAAAATCTCCATCAGAATGGATGCTATGAATCTCTGCCGCGTCGCCCTTGTAAAGAAGGTAAAAAACAGAATCAACCTCCAATATGTCATCCCAAAGCATAGGTGTATGCACAGACCCATCTCTATTAAATAAGCCATACAAACCATTAGCTTCAGCTAGAATCAATCCATTGTTTAAAATCGAAATTTCACTAAATTGAATAGGTATAACAAACTGCTCTTTCTTATTAATTACACCATAAAGACCTTCCGCACCAACTACAGCAAGATCTTGACAAAAGAAAGTCGCTTCACGGTACCTTGACTTAGGCTTAACCAACCAGGAACCATTTTCATCTGCATAACCATAAAATAGTGTTTTGTCAATTAGCGTATCTGTGAAAGGATAGAACTTTTGGGCAGAAAGCTTTAAATCACTTTCGAGCTGTTGCTCAAAAGGGAAATTAGGATACTTAGCACCGAAAGAGGTCAAAAGAACAGGATGGAAATAATTGGTCTCAAGCTCATAAATTCGCTGCCAAGCAATTTCAATATTGCGATTGTCTGGATACTTCTCAATAAACGCATGATATAAAGTCACATCATTTTTATCGAAAAATCTATAAACACTATCCTGCAATGGTCCCGCGTAACGGTTCTCAGGATGGGCATCAATAAAAGCAGCCCATTCTTCTTCCGTATTACCAGAAATGCTATTGCTCAACTCAAAAGAGTCATATAAAGCATTGAGTTTGGCCTTAAATAAAGATTCCGGATGCAAACGGAGCAGGCTCTGAATATCTTCAATTGATTGGTTCTTTTTGGCGCGTTCAAAATACAAGGAGTCTCGAAAATATATAGCTTGTTTAAGGTTTGAATTCCAAGCCTGAGAAGCAATTATAGATTGAAAACAATCTGGGTCATTTAATGCTTTACACCTATCAAAAAAGAGCTCACCTAGCTTTAGCTTCTGAAGAGGGATCAAGGAAGAATCAATACGCGACTCACTTAACTTCAACTTGGTTTTAGTCGAAACAGAAGACCAAAACTCTTCAGCAATCAGTATATACTTTAAGGAAGAATCAATATTCAGAAATGAAGGTTCAATATAGACAAGAGACAAGCCCAATGAAGCTTCGGCTCGGCTTCGATTTAATCTCTTCACAAAGCCCTTGTGGGCGGTATATAAATCTTTTCGATCTAAATGAGCAAAGGATTTATAAACACTTTGAGATTGCGTACCAA
>CAJJCU010000002.1 GCA_905182775.1 uncultured Flavobacteriales bacterium | reverse complement strand
TGTGTAAGTGGCGAGGTCCTATTAAATTGGCAAACAGCATCTGAATATAATAGCGCTTACTTTACCGTTGAAAGATCCGTTGATGGCGAAATATGGAATGAAATTGCCCAACTCTCTTCAGCTGGTTTTAGTAATGATCTGATTCCTTATTCCTTTTTGGATTACCCCCATAATAGCTTAAATTATTACAGGTTAACCCAAGTGGATGTAGATGGTGTTGCAGAGGTTTTTGAAACTAAAATTATAGGTATAGACTGTAATGTTAGCGTAGAAGATTTGCTTTATACCTATCCTAGTCCTAGTCTTAACGGAGGATTTGATATTTCCTATGCTACACAGACGGAGCAAAGTGTTACTTTGAACATTCTTGGTACTCGAGGTGATCTTATCTTGAGTCAACAAATAATGGCTTCAAAAGGAGTGAATATTTTGGGTATTCACCAAGTAATGGCTCCAGGTGTTTATTTTATATCCGTCTATGATGAAATGAATAATTATACGACAGTCAAGCACGTCGTTAAGTAATCTAAAAGAGGTCTTTTGTCTTTCTTGCAATCCCTTAAAAAGCATTTTTCCCTATCTTTATCAAAAATAGCATATGATGGAGCCTTTCAATTTACAGCAATGGATTAATGAAAATAGGTCAATTTTAAAACCTCCTGTAGGAAATAAGAATCTGTATGTAGAGGCAGGGGATTTTATCGTTATGGTCGTAGGGGGTCCAAATGCGCGTAAGGATTACCACTATAATGAGAGTGAGGAGTTATTCTATCAGATCGAAGGGGAAATCACTGTTAAAGTCCAGGAGAATGGAAAGGCGCGCTCCATTAAAATCGGTGAAGGCGAAATGTTTCTACTCCCAGCTAATATTCCTCATTCTCCAATTCGAGGTGAGAATACGGTTGGTTTGGTGATTGAAAAGGTTCGTAAAGGGACTGATTTAATAGATGGTTTGATGTGGTTTTGCGATGATTGCAATGGTTTATTACACGAATATAAATTCCCGTTAAACAATATCGAGAATGATTTTATTCCTCGTTTCAAAGCGTTTTATGCTTCTGAGGACAAAAGAACCTGCAAGAAATGTAGCAAGGTTATGGAGATTGACTCTAGATTTGTTTAGTCCGCAATATAAGTCCAGTCGTATTTCGTGTTATTGAAATCAGTTTGTCTAATTTTCAGCGTTTTATTCTTAAGCATAATGATTTCGTAGGTATCACTCAATAAGTCACCACTTTCCATTAGGCTAACATCGGCTTGAGAATTTTCGAAAGACCATGTTCCATGTGAGGAAACGGACTGAAGCTGTCCAAGTGTTGTTGAAATTGTGGTTCTCGAATAAGTACCATCTTTTTCAATTGAAAGATTTTGTTCTTCTGAATTCACGTCAAATAATGCCGTACCATCTTTTGTATAGCTCTGAAGGGTCCAGTCATTTGAAATTCTATTATTCCTAGTAAGTAAAGAAAAAGAAGGTCCCTCACTGTATTTGTTGCAAGAGCTAGTTAGGAGTAGAACCATAAAGGCAAGGAAGAAACGGTAATTCATGTTTATGTTTTTTCAAATGTACTATAAAATTCAATGTTAAGCAAGGCCTACTGAAGCTCAGGTGATAAGAAATTGGTGCTTTTTAACATGCTGTGTTTCTATCTTTGTTTCACGAGCTTGTTGGTTTTCTCACCTGAAAAAAAATGAAACTATGCTGGTATATTTATTAATTTTACAGAAAAAAATGAAATTTATAATTCCTCTTACCTTATTGATCTGTGTAGCTTGTAATGAAAGTGCAACTGAAAACGCAACCGCTATTGTGAATGCAGAAGATTCAGCATTGAGTAAGCGTAAGATCGTTTCTAATTATCAATGCGTTGCTAAAGTCAATGGCATGGTCTGTAAGATGGGATGTGGTGGTGCAATCCGAAAGGGACTTACAGCCCTTGAAGGTGTAAATCGTGTAATCGTTGATTATGACGAAAATAGAGAGGAGCAAATTGTTACTGTTTTATATAATTCAAGTCTTCAAAATGAGAAAGATATATTTTCAACCATAGAAACATTGAATAAGGGACAATTTACTTTAGGTGATACCAAGTCTGAAGCAATTCAAAACCCATCTTAAACCGACCATTTGTTATTACAATTTAAAGAATTTGGTGAAGGGAAGCCTCTTGTTATTTTACATGGTTTATTTGGCTTTTCTGACAATTGGAAATCTCAAGCTAAGGCTTTTTCTAGTTATTTCAGAGTGATAGCTGTAGATCTAAGAAATCATGGTAGATCTGCTTGGAATCCAATTCATTCTTATGAAGCTATGGCTGGTGATGTAATAGAAACTTTAGATTCTCTCAATATTGATAAAGCACACGTCATTGGTCATTCAATGGGGGGTAAGGTTGCTATGCATCTCACGCAGTTGTTTCCTCTTAGAATATCAAAGTTGGTTGTTGTAGATATGGGTATCAAATGTTATCCAATGCACCATCAAGAAATTATTCAGGCGATTCATGAAGTACCATTAAGTGAAATTACGGCTAGGAGTCAGGTCAGCTCATTTTTATCAAATCGAATACCCCAAGAAGGTGTTCGTCAGTTTTTATTAAAAAACCTCTATTGGATTGAAAAAGGTAAGCTGGCTTGGAGAATGAATATTAACGTTCTTGAAGCAAATATGGCTTTGATTCTTTCCGCGTTGCCAGATCAAGAGGTACTGCATTCTACCTTGTTCATCAAAGGTGGAGAGTCAGACTATATATTAGAAGAAGACCATGAGGATATCGAGCGGGTCTTTTTAGATAGTGAAATAGATGAGGTTGCTAATTCTGGTCATTGGGTGCATGCCGAAGCCCCAGAAGAGTTTTTGGAGAAGACGCTTACTTTTTTATTGAGGTAATTTAAAAAAGTCATGACATAAAAAAACCGCTCCATATGGAGCGGTTTCTTTTTGTGTTAGAAAGTTATTTTCTTACAACAACTTTTGTGATTTGAACATCTGTTCCGTTGCTTACTTTAATCATGTAAACACCGTTAGATAAACCATTAGTTGAGAAAGAAGTTTGTGTTCCGTTAACAGTTGAAGTCATAACTTCTTTACCTGAAAGGCTTAATACACTAATTTGAGCGTTGGTAGCGTCGTTAAACTTAATGTTTACAACGTCACTCGCTGGGTTAGGGTATACCTCGAAAGAATTGTTAGTCGTTTCTTCAATTCCTGCTAAATCAGGGTTAAAGTTCATTCTAACCATTGGAGTACTAGTTGTGTAATACCACGTCTGGTCCGTACCGTCAAAGTAATATGATGTACTAGCGGCAGAAATACCTGATGTAGCAACAACAAGGTCATAAGTGACACCACCGTCACCGTATGTTGCAGCGACAACTAGGTAGGAACTACCCGCCATTAAAGTTGATGGGGACTGTAGTGGGAATGTTTTTGTAATACCGGCTATATCGTCCGCATTCAATGGCAAGATATCTGACTCAGTAATAAAAATGAATTCACCTTCAGCATCAACGCTGTATAGCTTCACTCTTACTTCTGATCCTTCAACTGCTTGGCTTGTAACATTTACGTCAACACCATGAATCATTACGTCGTTATAAATGTCAAAGATATTTCCTACTTCAAATTCATTACCTTGGTTGTAAGATCCACCATCTTCCGTTCCTGCATCTCTTGCATAGATAAAATCGTTAACCTCAAACGTGTAACTGTTAGCAACATTGTTTACTTCGTCAACTTCTTCTTCGTCAGTAACAACCATAAATTCTATAGTATGCGTCGCTGCAGAAGCTGGAGCAGTTAATTCAGTAGTACAAGTTAATGTATCCATAATACCTTGACTCAATGTCATAGGGTCAGATATACCATCGTATACACCTGTATAGGTTGCCATAAATGTAGCATTAACGTCATCTACACCAACATTTTGTACGATTCCTGAAAATGAAATTGGTGCAATTTGCGAAATAGGAATTTGGAAATATGGTAATGGGACTCCCCAGAATCCAGTAGAACCAGCAATAACCTCATTAAGCTCAGCATCAAAAGGATCAATTTCGTTTATTCTCACGTCATCAACTGACCAGTACCATCCCCAATAATCGTTATCGTTGTAGTAAAACTGTACAAGAACTTCAGACATTCCACCTGCAACAGCAGAAATATCAATACTCGTTACTTCAGGATTACCAGAATTTTGATTATCCAAGGAGTACTCAGTTTCATTAGACATTTCGTAATCTGTCCAAGTTGCACCATTGTCTCCACTTACACGAACTCCTCTTGTATCGTGCCACCATCTGAAATTGTGCTCATAGGTTAGTTTAACAAAAGAAGATGCACTCAGGTCAATTGGAGTTACATTCGAACAAGTTGTAAGAATAGGGTCTCCATTGAAATCACCACTATTGTTTGCATCAGAATTAACGAAAATAAATCCGTTAGCTGCTGTTGAGGAAGCTAAAGGAGAAAGGTCTCCAACTGGAATTACCGTTGGGTCCGATGAGAATTCCCATCCTGCTGCATTTGAACCATCAATGGTTACTGCCCAGGTTGAAGCATCTGAAAAATCATCACCCCAAAGTAGTGCTCCTTTAGTTTCAGTTTGAGCCGATGGCTTAACTTTTTGTGAAACATTGTCATGTTTAGATACTTTCTCAGCTGCGTCAATATTTTTTTGAGCGCTGAGCGAACCAAAAACAGACAGACATAAAATAATACTGTAAATTTTCTTCATTATAAGATTTTTAATTTGAATTACAAATATAGGGAATTAATCTTATTTCAAAAAATAAATAGGCCTATTAATAGCTTCTATTGATAAGCGTGTTCGTAAGCATCCAAAGAGCTGATATGTTGGACTTTGCCTCAATTTTCATGAGAGATTCTTGGGCAGTTTTGTAATACGAATTCATGAGTTTTTCAGTCTTCTCTTTTACTTGTAGCTTTTCAAAGAGTTTGAGAAGACCTTGTATTTTCACTTCAGTATTTTCTTCAAGTATGAGTTTTTTAATACTAAGAAGCTGAGATGAATTAGCTTCTTCTTTAGCCAATATCATGAGTAAAGTGTTTTTATTAGCAATAATATCTCCCCCGACCCGCTTGCCAACCAATGACGGGTCCCCATAAAGATCAAGTAAATCATCTTGGATCTGAAAAGCAATCCCCATATTGATGCCGTAGTCATATAATTGCTGCTGCTGAGTTTCGTTTGCTCCTGCTATAATTGCCCCGAGTTTTAGTGCGCAGCCCAATAGAACTGAAGTTTTAAGTTTTATCATTTCCAAATAACTACTCCTGGAAATCGCGCTCATGTTTTCAAAATCCATATCCATTTGCTGGCCCTCGCAAACTTCGATGGCAGTTTGATTAAAGATGGTATGAAGTTGTTTGACAACCTTTTCCGGGTAAGTATTTAGTTGCTGATAGGCTTTAATGAGTAGAACATCTCCCGAAAGTATTGCGATATTGGTGTCCCATTTTTTGTGAACGGTTTCTTTTCCTCTACGAACAGGTGCTTCATCCATAATGTCATCATGAATCAAAGAGAAGTTATGAAATATTTCAACGGCCAATGCAGCCGGTAAGGCCTCTTGACTTTTAGCGCCGAATTTTTCCGCCGCCAGTAAGGTCAGTATTGGTCTTATGCGTTTTCCTCCCATCGTAAAGAAGTAGCGCAATGGATCATAAAGATTTCTAGGCGACTCAGGTATGGCTAGAGATTGAAGCGCTTGATCTATCCTTTTGCTGTGTTCCGTTATAAAATCCATTAATCTTTTAATAAATCTAATAGATAAGTACCATACCCACTTTTTTCTAAAGGTTTGGCCAATTCTCTTAATTCATCCTTGGATATAAATCCTTTGTTATATGCAATTTCTTCAATGCAGCCAATTTTAAGCCCTTGTCGTTCTTCAACGACTTGCACAAACTGCGAAGCTTGCATTAAGGAGGTAAAAGTTCCTGTGTCGAGCCAGGCAGTTCCTCGGTCAAGAACTGCGACCTTAAGATTCCCTCTACGAAGGTACTCTGCATTAATATCGCTTATTTCATACTCACCTCTTTGAGAGGGTTGAATAGATTTAGCTATTTCAATGACAGAATTGTCGTAAAAATATAAACCAGGAACTGCAAAATTAGACTTTGGGTTCATAGGTTTTTCTTCAATAGATAAGGCATTCATCTGGTCATCAAAATTAACAACGCCATATCGTTCTGGGTCTTTCACATGATAGGCGTAAATAACGCCGCCATCAGGGTCATTGTGCTCTTGCAGTAGTTTATTTAAACCGCCACCGTGAAAAATATTATCCCCCAATATTAGAGATACTTTATCGGTGCCAATAAATTCTTCCCCAATTACAAATGCTTGCGCCAGTCCGTTTGGAACCTCTTGAACGGCATATTCAAAACTGCACCCGTAGCGATCGCCATTACCAAGTAGTTTCTCAAAATTAGGCAAGTCATGTGGCGTGGAAATGATTAATATCTCCCTTATACCTGCGCTCATTAGAATAGATATAGGGTAATAGATCATTGGTTTATCGAAAATTGGCATAAGCTGTTTACTTACTGCAAGTGTAAGTGGGTGAAGGCGTGTTCCAGAGCCTCCGGCAAGTATGATTCCTTTCATGATTAGTCGTTTTTATTGACCTTTTTAGTGTCTTCTTTTTGAACGGAAAGTTCATCCCACTCAACTTCAACTTCATTGTCGTATGCCTCGAAATAAGGCTCTTTAAAAGATTTTGTAGTGATCAATCTATCTAGAGTCAAGAGTAATGAGGGTAAAACCATAAGGTTCGTTAACATCGCTACGAGAAGTGTTATAGAAACAAGTAGGCCTAAGGCTTGTGTGCCTCCGAATTGAGAGAAAGTAAAGACTGAAAACCCTGAAAACAATACGATCGAGGTATAGAACATTCCAAGTCCAGCTTCTCTTGTTGAATTATTTATACATGCTTTCAAATCCCACTCGTTGGTTTTTAATTCTTGGCGGTATTTGGCTAAATAATGAATCGTATCATCAACAGATATTCCAAAAGCGATGCTGAAAACAAGTAAAGTGGATGGTTTTAAAGGGATACCAAACCAGCCCATGATACCACCTGTAAATAAAAGAGGGATAATATTAGGGATCATTGATATGACGACCATTCTCCATGATCTA
This sequence comes from uncultured Flavobacteriales bacterium, assembly GCA_905182775.1. Taxonomy (GTDB): domain Bacteria; phylum Bacteroidota; class Bacteroidia; order Flavobacteriales_D; family Crocinitomicaceae; genus UBA952. The sequence goes on along the minus strand of CAJJCU010000002.1, from coordinate 1,784 downwards.
AATAATAAAGCCATTAATATACCAATAGATATAACGGCAAATATCAAACTCGTTAATAGGTTTTTTACCAAATATCTAGTTCCCTCAGCGGCAACGACAGAACTTCCGGTAAATGTCACCTGGAAATGTTCCTTGTCAATGGCATCGGCTAATAATTTGTGTAAACCTAAGGAGTCCATTCTCCTATACAGAAACGCTTTGTCCTCGTAGAGCTTATTTTTGAGGTCAATACTGTCTCCTGCTAAAACATCAATTAATGATCTTTTAATGGTATAGTCTAAAATGAATATAGAGTCTTTATAATCAACATTTGAAGAGTCACTTTGATCGTTAGAGGTGTTCAATAATGCAAAATAGTGGTCAATTTGTTTTTTATTTGGATTCAAAATGTCATTCACCTTAGTTTTAAGCTCATTTACTTTTTGGACCACATCATAGGACCCTAAATCGTGCATTTGACTTCGTATTCTTATGTGTTGTGAATTGGTATCTAAAACTTCTTTTATCGGAAAACCACCGCGATAGATATCACCTTGAAATAATTTAGTGAAATATTCCGTCTGCCTTCTACTTGAGGTTTTAGCCATTCCAACCTGTTTAACGCGCAGCTTGTATTTTGAGGTGTCATTGGAGTAATAGGCCATATTTAACGCCTTAATGAAATCCACAATAGAGAGCGACTTTGAAAATAAACTGTCTTTTTTTAAGGTCTCTTGAATCTCATCAATCCTTGCTAATTTATTTAAGGTGTTATTAATGCTTTGAGAATTCATCTCCTTAAAATTGAAGAGATCCTTGTCATTGTAGTGAATGATCATCTCAAACGGAATAGAGCCTCCAAAGTGTTTTTCTAAAAAGCGAATGTCTTTACTGATAGGGTCATCTACAGGAATGTCACCTGTTAAATTACCAGTAGCTTCCATCTTTGATATCCCTATAATACTTATGGTAATCAAAATTGCCGTGGTTATATAAATCCAAGGTCGCTTATGTTCCGTTGTATAAACTATAAAGTCAAGTGTGCCAGCAGCTATTTTACGGTCGAGGTGTTTGAGGTGTCTTGATTTTGGTCTCTTTGAAAATGAGGCGAAAATCGGTAGAACACAAATGGAAATAACAAAGACAAGCATGATGTTCACCGAAGCAGCAATTCCAAACTCCATTAGCTTTGTAGAATTTGTAAAGGCAAAAGTCATAAACCCTAGTGCTGTAGTAAAGTTTGTTAGTAGCGTTGCAGTACCGATTTTTTGAATGACTCTTGATAGTGCCTTTACTTTATTTCCGTGTTCTTTGACTTCTTGGTGAAACTTCGTCATTAAAAAGACGCAGTTTGGTATTCCAATAACAATCATCAATGGAGGTATAAGAGCCATTAATATTGTAAGGTCAAAGCCCATGATTCCAATGCTTCCAAGTGCCCAAACAACGGCAATTGCAACAACCGTAAGGCATATCCCTACAACTCTTAGGGAGCGAAAGAATAGGTAGAGGAGAATCCCTGTAAAGAGCATTGAAGCCAGTATGAACAAGAACATCTCATTTTCAATACGTGTTGAAATCACCACTCTCAAGTGCGGAAGTCCAGCAAAATGCAGAGGTCCAAATGCTCCTTCATAGGAATTTGCTAGGGCTTCTATTTCAAGAACAATTTTAGATTTTTTCTGGTCGGCAAGCGTAGATTCAGAGATCCCAATCATCATGAGTGATACATTGCCACTATCACTATATAATAGTCCTCTATAGAATGGGTTTGACCTGACCTCTTCCTTTATAACCTCAATCTT
>CAJJCU010000001.1 GCA_905182775.1 uncultured Flavobacteriales bacterium | reverse complement strand
GGCTTGATACAGGGCAGTAATTGGACTTTGAAACGCCTCAATACCTGTCACCATTCTTGTATCTCGCAATGCTAGAGAAGAACGCTCTTCCTTAATTTGATTAAGTGTTTTTAAAGGCTTGATAATGACCTCATCAAAAACCTGGGGTGGTCTCTCAATAAAAAACTCGGCGATACATTGACAATTAGAATCTGCTTTTACAATTAGCGCATACTTTGGGTATCCCTTGATCGATAAAACGACCTCGTCTCCTTGACTAACATAAGCACTAAAAAACCCATTGGGCTGACCAAAAACACCTTTCCCCTCTGTCTTATTGACCACCATAAGGTTGTAAAACGACTGGGGCCTGAGAGAATCAATGACTCTTCCTTTCAGAAAAACCTTATCACAAGGTACCTGAGCAGAAACAAAAGAAGTAGAAATCAAGAAGGAAAACAAAAAGAGTAATCTCATATTGTACTAAATAAAATACCACCCGAAACGACCACCGAACTCCATGAAAAGATAGACCGGCGCAATGAAACTTAAAAGCCAAAATAAAACGACAAACAGTTTAAAAACAACACCTGTATCCTGAATTAAAGGAATCTCTAACATCGTGTTTACATGCTCTGCAATCACCATATCTGTATTCGCATTGGATACCTCTTGGTATTTCTGAAGGGAAGCATTTTGGTCTAAAACAACCTTGCGAATTCGCGCGTAATCCGCATCTGTAAGTTCATCATAAGAAAGCTGGTAATTGATTTTAAATTCTTTTAAAGTCTTGCGAACCGTATAACGTTTCTGAATAGACCGAACCCTAAAGGACATCAGAAATCCAAATACCATTAAGGGCCAAGAGTCAATAAAAAATCCTGTAGCGATCAAAATCAAGGATGAAACCAATGAGAAAATCATCAAAAATAAATCATGGTCATATTTCACTAATAGACGAAAGAGCTGTCCACCATCCAAAGGATCTAAAGGCAAAAGATTAATCATGTTTAACAGAATAAAAACTGTACTTAATTCAAGTAGCCAGTTAATTTCAAATTCAAAAGCAAAAACCGCGCCAACCACACCGAAAATAACCCCCGGAATAGGGCCGCCAAGAACCACCAGAAAGCTTTCTTTTTGAGAATACACTTTTTTCGCTCCTTGAACAAAAGCACCCATTAATGGCACAAACATCATTCTGACATTTTTATACTTAAAGAACTTCATGAACAAGAAATGTCCCATTTCATGAATAAATAAAACGACAATTAGAAAAACAAGGAATTGAATATTCTCAGAGAAAAGCAACAAGAAAGAAGCTATAAAAAGAACCAAAGAAAATGCTGTAACAGACCAGTTCTTCTTATTCTCTTTTTCTTTTAGTTTTGGTTTAGACGGATATAAATTAAAAGAATCTTCCATTTAAAGCACGGGCATACCACCACGCATATTTTTCATTTGACTCATCATTCCTGACATAGCCCTTGGGTTACTCATCATTTTCATCATTTTACGCATCTCATCAAATTGCTTAATCAGCTTATTGACGTCCTGAACAGTTGTACCGCTACCTTTTGCAATTCTCGAGCGTCTAGAAGAATTAAGTAAAGTAGGATCCGCACGTTCTTTAATTGTCATCGAATGAATGATCGCCTCAACCCCCTTAAAAGCATCCTCTGGAATATCGGTGTCTTTCATTGCCTTACCCATTCCCGGAATCATCCCCATTAAATCCTTGACATTACCCATCTTCTTAATCTGCTGAAGCTGTGATAAAAAGTCATTAAAATCAAATTGGTTTTTTAGAATCTTGCGCTGTAGTTTTTTAGCCTCTTTTTCATCAAACTGTTCTTGGGCTTTCTCAACCAAGGAAACCACATCTCCCATCCCAAGAATACGGTCTGCCATTCTAGAAGGATAGAAAACATCCAGAGCATCCATCTTCTCGCCTACACCTACAAATTTAATCGGCTTATTAACAATCTCCTTAATGGAAAGCGCTGCACCACCTCGAGTATCACCATCGAGTTTTGTCAAAACAACACCATCAAAATTAATGCGTTCATTAAACGTCTTTGCCGTATTTACGGCATCTTGACCCGTCATTGCATCAACGACAAATAAAGTCTCAGATGGAGCTATAGATTTCTTTAAACCTTCAATCTCATCCATCATGACTTCATCCACAGCCAATCTACCCGCTGTATCTACAATGACCACATTGAATGCCTCTGCCTTGGCCTTTTTAATAGCCTCACTTGCGATAACAACAGGATTCTTTTCTTCTTTATTGGAATAAACCTCAATGTCAAGTTGCGCTCCTAAGACATGCAACTGATCAATCGCAGCTGGCCTGTAGACATCACATGCGACCAAAAGGACTTTTTTCTTCTTCTTTGTTTTTAAATAATTACCGAGCTTACCCGTGAAGGTGGTCTTACCTGAACCCTGAAGCCCAGCCATCAAAACAACCGCAGGGTTAGCACTTAAATCAAGATTAACCTCATTACCTCCCATAAGCGTGATGAGCTCTTCATGACAAATCTTAATCATCAGTTGACCTGGGGATACAGATGTCAAAACATCTCTCCCTAAGGCCTTTTCCTTAATTTTATTTGTAAAGGTTTTTGCAGTTTTAAAATTAACATCCGCATCGAGAAGGGCTCTTCTCACCTCTTTCAGAGATTCTGCAACGTTAATTTCAGATATTTGACCTTGTCCCTTTAAAACCTTAAAGGCCCTGTCAAACTTGTCCGTTAAATTCTCAAACATATACTAAAATTGAACTACAAAGATACTGATAAGTATCCATATAATAAGGGACTAAACAAAAAATGAAATGGCTTAAAAGTTCGTTACAAGATTATGCTTGTCAATCATTTTACGGATATTAATAAGGGCATAGCGCATTCTACCTAAAGCCGTATTTATACTAATATCCTTGTTTTCAGCAATCTCTTTAAAGGACATATCATTAAAGATTCGAAGGGTAATGATTTCTTTCTGCA